>CALDCO010000115.1 GCA_937937185.1 uncultured Flavobacteriaceae bacterium | reverse complement strand
AATATCTTGTTCCCTTAATATTAATTCTGATTTCAGTTTTTTTAAAATGGCTTTTCTAAATGCGACTGATTTGGTTTCATGAGTTAAAAAATAATCACGTTGAGATTGAATGCGTTTAGGAATCATTATACTATAATTAGTGCCGTTAAGTTACAAAATCTTAAAGACAAGCCGCCCATACGGGGTCTGCAGGTAATGGTGCAATAATGCTAAGTGTTTCTTTTGAAACAGGATGAGTAAAAGCGATTTGTCGGGCATGTAAACTAATACTGCCGTCCTTATTACTTCTGTTAAACCCATACTTTAAATCACCTTTTATAGGGCATTTAATACTAGATAGTTGAGACCTTATTTGATGATGTCTTCCTGTTTCTAAATTTATCTCCAGAAGGTAATAGGAGTCTAATTTTTTTATTGTTTTATAATGAAGAATGGCTTTTTTACTTTGAGCAATTTCTTTTTTATAAGCAGACGATTTATTGTTTTTAGGATTCTTTTTTAACCAATGCGTAAGTGTGTTTGCTTCTTTATCTGGTTTGTTTTTTACCAGAGCCCAATACGTTTTAGATATTTCTTTTGCCTGTAACATTTTATTTAATCTCGGGAGTGCTTTAGATGTTTTAGCAAAGATTATAGCACCTGTAGTCGGTCTATCTAATCGATGTACCGTTCCTAAATAAACATTACCAGGTTTACTGTCACGCTCTTTTAAATAGTCTTTAACCACCTCATTTAGTGGTTTATCACCTGTTTTATCGCCTTGCACAAGATCTCCAGCTCGTTTATTAACCACAATAATGTGATTGTCTTCGTATAACACTTGAAGACTGCTTACATTAGAAAGAGTTTTAGATTTTTGGGTCACTAGATTTTTGGATTAATGGATCATTCAACTTATTTCAATGTAGATTAAAATGTGGAAGTCATTTTAATAATGGATTCCAAATTTTTTAGAAGAGGGTTTAATTCTTCTTTTTCTATATGTTTTAAATCTGAAGCAATTAGTAACTGCATTTCAATTTCATACGCAGAGCCTATGCGATTTGGAGATCAGTCTAATAATTAAACCCTCATTAATCCTATTTGATCTAAAAAACCCGTAAATCCAGAGATCCAGATTAATACTGCTCTTTATCACTTGGAAAATCACCACTTTTAACATCTTTTCCATATTGAGAAAAGGCATTCGTCATGTCCTCATATAAATTCATATATCTTCTTAAAAATCTAGGATTAAATTCATGAGTCATTCCAATCATGTCATGCGTAACTAAAACTTGGCCGTCTACACCATTTCCAGCGCCAATACCAATAATAGGTATAGAAACACTCATAGCAACCTCTTCAGCTAATTTTGCTGGTATTTTTTCAAGTACAATGGCAAAACAACCAGCTTTTTCTAGCATTAAAGCGTCTTTTTTTAGACGTTTAGCCTCTTCTTCTTCTTTTGCACGAACCGTATAGGTACCAAACTTATAGATGGATTGAGGGGTTAACCCTAAATGCCCCATTACTGGAATGCCTGCATGTAGAATCCGTTTTATGGAGTCTTTAACCTCTTTTCCGCCTTCCATTTTCACAGCGTGTCCGCCACTTTCTTTCATAATACGAATTGCAGAGCGTAAGGCTTCTTTAGGATCACTTTGATAACTGCCAAACGGCAAATCTACAACGACTAGTGCGCGATCTATAGCTCTTATTACAGAAGAGGCATGATAAATCATCTGGTCTAAAGTAATAGGCAAAGTGGTTTCATGACCAGCCATAACATTACTGGCAGAATCGCCAACTAAAATCACATCAATTCCTGCACCATCAACAATTTTAGCCATGGTATAATCGTAGGCCGTTAACATAGAAATTTTTTCATTATTAGATTTCATTTCTACTAACGATTTTACCGTTACTCTCTTATATTCTTTTTTCGCTACAGACATTAGTCATTTGGTTTAGAAATAGAATGTAAAAATAGTAAAATTAGACCTGACTTTTTCCACAATAAAATGAATTTGAATGTAAAGTGGTATTTTAGTAAAAAGAACGCGTTAAAAATTAGAAAGTATGAGAAGCTTATTACTTATGATCTGTTTTTTTTCTTACGGAAGTCATGTTGCGCAAAGCACATCTGAAGAAAAAATAAAAGAAACCATTACTGTCTTTTTTGAAGGGTTTCACCAAGGCGATACTTTAAAAATGAAATCTGTTTTGGGAGAAAAAGTCCTATTACAGAGTGCCTATATAAATAAAGAAGGCGAGAGTGTATTACGTACAGAACCCATTTCTGCTTTATTAGAAGCGATTGCAAATAGAAAACCCAATGAAAAATGGGACGAGCGCCTTCTCGATTATAAAATACAAGTTGACGCCAATATGGCCAATGCATGGGTGCGGTATGAATTTTGGCTAAATAATGAATTTTCTCATTGCGGGGTAAACTCTTTTCAATTATTTAAAAGTAATGCGACCTGGAAAATCATTTACTTAATAGATACCAGACGAAGAAAAGGATGTGGGAAGTAAATGCCTTTTTTAGTAAATTTCCTCAAATAGCACCAATCAAATAAAAAAACTAAAAATTTTAAGCACTTTTTGTGTTAGCCAGCTAACACTTACCGAAAAAAGGCATCTGCTAATTATGTTAATCTTATGGTAAAAAAACCTTAAAAAACTTCTTTTTTTAAATTTTAAAATTGATTAATTTATTGACAATAAGTTAGTTAGCATAATTTCAGAAATACTTCTACACTTTTTAATTGTAAGCTAAAAAAATTAATATCTACTAAGTAAGTGTTAAGAAAGTAAATGAATGAATAACTATAAATCTTGACATTCACAGAAGCATTTTGGCCAAAATAGATTGTGGGTATATTTAATAAAATTGTTTAATTCTAAAGAAGTTAAAAAAGAGAATATAGCTTAAAATAATTGCTAGTCTTTAATCACATAAGAATTGCCAATTTATCACATGAAATTAATTAAAAATAAAATCGAAATGGAAAAATTAAAATTTAGAATCGGAATACTTTTATCGGCAGCACTCATTATGGCTTCATGTAGTAATGATGATGATACTACTACAACTACCACAAATGATGGTGGCGATGATCAATCAAGAGAAATAGTTGGTGCTGTTTATGCGATGACTAATGGAAATGGACAAGTTGATGGGAATGAGCAAGGCCCTAATACTATTGTTACCTATGGCAGATTCGCCGATGGCACATTAGTGCCTATTGGACCAGCATCTACTGGTGGTAATGGTGGTGATTACGATGGTGGAGAAGGCTTAGATCCATTAATCTCGGCTTATGCACTTACTAAAACAGACGATAATACTGGTTTGTTAGCAGTTAATGCTGGTAGTAATACCATTTCATCATTTAATATTAATGAAGATTTCTCATTAACATTAGCAGGAACACCACAATCTACGGGTGCAATAGGACCTAATAGTATAGCTTTTTCGGCTAGAACCACGCCGGGTATAAAAGGATTAGTTTACGTTACCAATATTACAAGACCAGAATTTTTGGCACAAGGCGAACCAGCACAACAAGGCACAGTTACTGGATTTTGGCTTCAAGAAAATGGCGAATTATCACCTATTCCTGGCTCGACTCGAGACCTTTTAAACAGACCTTCAGCAGTACAAATTTCGCCAGACGGTCAATGGTTAGTGGTGACTTCTATAAATTCTGGAGCAGCTGCTCTAGCAACGGGTGATGAAAGTGAAGTTATTGTATACAGTGTTGGTGCAGACGGACTGTTAAGTAACGCTCCCCTAGGTTCTGGCGCTTCTACATTAAGAGGTAATGCAGAACAAAGAAACCTGCCTTCAGCGATAGGATTTCAAATAGTAGGCGACAATTATGTAGTGGTAACTGAAGCAAGAGAGTTTCAATACGATGGTGCACCACCAGCATTCCCAGCTTTACAAGATGGTTCGGTATCTACTTGGCAAATACAAGGAGACGGAAGTTTAACACCAATAAGCATAGATGTTAGATCTGGAGTAGGAAATACAGGTAGAACGGCTTGCTGGTTAGATTTCACAGCAGATGGGAACACGTTTTTTGTTTCGAATGCTATAGAAGCAGGATTAGCAGCGTATAGCTATGATAATGGCGTCGTAACATTATTAGACCAAGCAGCAGCAATAGGAACAGGAACAGGAGGAGCAGATAATGGACCTGAAGCATTTGCGAATACTGATGGATGGATTGATATGTGGATTACAGACGATGGCCAATTCTTATACCAATTATATGGCTTGGATGGTACCATAGGAATATATAGAATTAATGGCACTTCACTAGAATTTGTTGGCGAAGAGTCTGGCAACTTACCAGATACCAATACTCAAGGTATTGTTGCCATATAACAGTACAAACCTTTAAAAAGGTTTTGTTTATGTTTGTTTTGTAAGTCAAGGGCGTTAATCTTATACTAATACCCTTGACTTTTTATTGTTTAATCTGTTTTTATCACTTACAATTATTTATTTTTTAATCGTGATTTTTAGGTATAAACACAAGATTTATAGTTAGTTAAAGCATATAAAACAGTCATTTTCATACCTCTTACCGTTTTATATTGCAATTTATTGGCAAGATTATTGTTATTAAATAAAAATAAATACATTTGCTATAACTAATCCTAATTTAAACCTATGAAGCGAGTTATTTTATTAGTTGCTCTATTGTTTGCTTTTCAAGCATTTTCGCAAGAAGATTATTATGGTGAAGAGGAAGAATCTAATTTAGAGTGGTATACAGACCTAGAAGAAGCAAAGGCAGAATCTATGCGAACAAAGAAAACAATTTTAATGTATTTTACAGGTAGCGATTGGTGTGCGCCATGTAAATTATTAAAAAAAGATTTTTTTAGTTCTGAAGAATTCGAAAAGAAATCGACCAACTTTGTATTAGTTAAAGTGGATATGCCTAGACGTCTCGATATTATTACCCCAGAACAAAAAGAAAAAAACAAAATCTTAATAGAGAAATATAACAAAGAAGGGAGTTTCCCTAATATTGTGGCTTTAAATGAAAATTTAAACGTGTTAGGAGAATTAAGTGGTTATACTTTTTTAAGGGAAACCGATAGACATTTTGAGTTTGTCAACGCTTTCATAAACAGTAAATAAATTTCAATATTAAATATCTATACAAAGCTTCTTAATTGCGATTAAGAAGCTTTTTTTATTCTTAGACATCCTCTATATTTGAGCTACTAAAAAATAAAAGACACCATGCCGGGATTTGAATACTTTGGAGATTTAGAAAGAAAAGAAGTACAAGATGTATTAGACACTGGTGTTTTAATGCGGTATGGATTTGATGGCATGCGAAATGGACATTGGAAAGCAAAATCTTTAGAAAAAGAGTTGCAAGAGCAATTACATGTTAAGCATGTACAATTAGTAAGTAACGGTACTGCGGCTGTCACCTCGGCATTAGCGATAGCTGGAGTAGGGGCAGGAGACGAAGTAATTATGCCTTGTTTTACTTTTGTAGCAAGCTTTGAAGCTATTATGATGTTAGGTGCCATTCCTATTTTAGTGGATATTGATGATACCCTTACATTAGATCCCGAGGCCGTAAAAGCAGCGATTACCAACAAAACAAAAGCTGTAATGCCAGTGCATATGTGTGGCAGTATGGCAAATTTAGACGCCCTTAAAGCGATTTGTGACCATAATAATTTACTATTAATTGAAGATGCTTGCCAGGCCATTGGCGGAACTTATAAAGGGAAATACCTTGGGACTTATGGTGATGTGGGGTGTTTTTCTTTTGATTTTGTAAAAACAATTACCTGTGGTGAAGGAGGAGCGGTGATTACAAATAACTCTATATACGCTAAAAATGCAGACCATTTTAGTGACCATGGTCATGACCATATGGGGAACGATAGGGGAGCAGAAAGCCATCCTTTTCTGGGCTATAATTTTAGAATCTCTGAACTTAATGCCGCCGTAGGCTTAGCACAAGCTAGGCGTTTAAAAGAATTTTTGGGTCTTCAAAAAAAATACTACACGATTATTAGACAAGCACTTTCTAAAATCCCTGAAGTCACCTTTAGGACTGTTCCAGAAGGCGGAGAGGAGAGCTATGCGTTTTTAAATTTTTATTTGCCTAACCTCGAAATCACAACAAAAGTAGCTTCAGCATTTAAAACTTCTGGTGTGGATGTTTGTTTTCACTATTATAACAACAATTGGCACTACATAAGAGAGTGGCAACACCTTAAAGACCTAAAAACCTTATATCCTATACCTCGGGAAGTGAAAGAAGGATTACATTATTTAAAAACGAAACAGTTTAAAAAATCAGACCATTATATTGGGCGTAATATTTCGTGCTTAATAAAATTATCTTGGACTGAAGCACAAGTTAAAGAAAGAGCCCGCCTTATGGTTAAAGCGATTAATGAGAATTTATAAGCGTCTTCTAATACTTAACATAATCTACAATTTCTAAGCCATAACCAATCATGCCTACACGTTTGGTTTGAAGTGTGTTAGAGATTAATCTTAGTTTATGAATATTAATATCGTGTAATATTTGCGCGCCAATACCAAAATCTTTAGTATCCATATTAATA
>CALDCO010000114.1 GCA_937937185.1 uncultured Flavobacteriaceae bacterium | reverse complement strand
GTTAAAAATTTTTACCTCTTTATATTTTTGTCTGTTTTTTTGAGTGTATATAACAGGAATGCTAAGTTGTAATTTACCATTAGCCGCATAGATATAGGTACGGTTTCTATAGGTTTGCTTTTGGTAATTGTCTTCCGTTTCAAGTTATATTTTTCTTGATTGTGCTTTAATTGCGAAGTGAGCAACATTAGGAAAATAGGCAATGTGTATTAAACTATTCATATCTACAATTAAAGTAGCAAGCTTCCAATCCATGTGTAGGCTATAAAAAGACCGATTATAATCAATCCAATTGTTGCTATAGGAAATCCAATTAAAGGACCAATAATAGCAATTGATAAAATAAGTCCTCCGTATAAAAAGTTAGTAAGACGTAGTTTCTTTTTTTCCGTCAAGGCTCCTCTTGTTAAAGGTAATATAGTCGCAATAAAGGAAAGAGAGATTATTAGAAAATAGTAATCATTAAAAATAAAATATGAAATCAAAAACACTATCGATGCTAATAACAAACCCAGCATTAATTGACCACTCATTTTGTCATTTTTATCGAGTAAATATTTGCCATATTTATCAAACATTAAAATCATATTAGAAAGTGGGTCCATAATCCAACTTCCTAAAGCAAATAATAAATAAACAATAATTAAAGGGATCGCTAAGATTGTTAAACCTGATGTTGACAGTGCTTTTACTGAAAACCTGTAAACTATATAAATCCCAATTAAAAACCCCCACTGATATTTAGAAGATTTATTATTAATCCAGAAGGCGTATCTTAAATATAAACTATATATTTTATTTTTAGATTTTAAGGCAGTGAGCATTCCTTGTCTTGCATAATCTGAGTTAGGATCTAATTTTAAAGCTTCTTTAAAATGATTTAAAGCCTCTTTAGATTTATTATTTTCGAGATGACTCCATGCGACATTTGCATGAGAATAAGCATTTTCTGGGTCATCATTTAATAGGTTTTCTGTGGCGTCTAAAGCTTCATTTTTTCTTTTTAATTTTGTTAAAGCAGTAATACGAGCATTCAAACAAAAGGTACTTTTCGCATTTATTCTCAGACCTTCATTCGCATATTGAAGGGCTTGTTCAAATTTTTTATTTTGTAATAAGATGTATGCTTTTTGACCATAAAAATCTTCATTATCTGGGTTTAACGAAATGGCTTGATCTAGATGTTCTTCAGCTTTTTTTACTTCTTCTTTATGTAAATATATTTGAGAAAGTAAAAAGAAAACACTATCGTCATTGGGTGCTTCAGCCCTTAAAATTGTTGCAATTTCTAGCGCTCGATCAATTTCATCGACTTGATAATAACATTGAGCCAAATAATATTTTGCGATAAAATTATCACTATTTATATTTAATTCCTCTTTAAAGTATAAAATTGCATCGGTATACCGTCCTAATTCAAATAACTGAAGACCTCTTTGTAAATTAGGATTTTCCATTACTTTTTGATCTTTAAATAGCTAAGTATATCGTCATAAAGCCCAGAATCATTGGCATATAAAGCATAATTTTTAGCAGAATTAAACCACTCTTTTGTACTAGGTTTCATTTTATTAAACGCATTAATAATGTCTTTAGTTCTCAGAGGTTTAGGAATTCCATCTTTAAATGATTCTAGAAGCTTTTGTTCAATTGCTATATCTATGCTAGCTTTTATATCAGCTCCAGAGAATTCTTTAGACTTTTTTGCTAATGTTTTAGTATCTATTTTATCAATTGGTTTGTTTTTCAATTGAATGTTAAAAATATTTTCTCTAGCATTTTCATCAGGAGGCGATACAAATATAATGCGATCAAAACGACCAGGTCTTCTAAAAGCTGGATCAATATACCAAGGAGCATTTGTTGCTCCTAATATTAAAATTCCATCGTTATCTGAGTCAATACCATCCAACTCTGAAAGAAATTGATTAATGACAGTTCTTCCTGCTGTTTTGTTAATATCATTTCTATTGGCACCTAGTGCATCGATTTCGTCAATAAAAATAACACAAGGTTTGTTTTGTCTCGCAGTTTCAAATATTTCATGTAAATTCTTTTCAGAATTTCCAATCCACATATCCAATATATCATTAATACCAACATTTATAAAGTTAGCATTTATTTCTCCAGCAGTAGCTCTTGCAATATGCGTTTTACCACAACCTGGTGGGCCATAAAGTAAAATTCCACCTCCAATTTTTTTACCGTAGGCTTTGTATAGATCTTTATGGAGTAGAGGTTTTATAATTTTTAAATCAATCTCTTCCTTAATTTTACCCATACCACCAACATTGTCAAAATTTACCGTTGGTTTTTTTAAAAATTTTAAGGCATCTTCATCAGTAAATTGTCCAATATTATTTGAGTTAGAAACCTTGAATAAGGATTCAAAATCTTCATTTTTATATTTAGGATCAATATCTAGAATTTGTTTGTAAATAATGAGTGCTTCTGAATTATTTCCTTGTTTGATTAATGAGCTACAATAAAGTTCTAAATAATTGATAGATTCTGTAGATTCTATCAATTCTTCTAAAATCACATCTGTTAGATTAAATTTATCTTGATTAAAGTAACATAAAGCCAATAGGTATTTATTTTCTTTTGTTGGGTTTTTATCTAAAACTTTAATTAGATGTGATTCCGCCTCATCATAATTCAAATTATTAATGTATATTTTTGCTATTTGTAGTCTTAATTCAATGTTATCTGGAGAAAACTCGAGAGCTTTTAACAAGCTATTTAATAATGAAGTATCCATATAAATCAACTATTTTTCTTCGACTTGCGCCATTTACTATAGCCGTATAACAAGCCTATAAGAATTAAAACAGGAATAAAGTAAGACCTTGGTTGCCCACTACCTCCAACAGTTGTGAATAAGCGTTTCCAGCGTATTTTATTAAATCCTTTACCATTAGTATCCCAACTCATCCATACCAAAACGGGTTTTCCAACCACATGATTAAAGGGCACATAACCCCACGCTCTAGCATCTAAAGAATTATTGCGATTGTCTCCCATCATCCAATAGTAATTTTGCTTAAAGGTATAGGTGTTGGCAGGTTTACCATTAATTAATATTTGATTCCCATTATAGCCTATAGTATTGCCTTCATATTCTTGAATAATACGTTTGTATAAAGGCAAGACTTCTAAGTTTAAAGGCACTGTTTTTCCAGCTTCAGGAATGTATATGGGGCCAAAATTATCGGTATTCCAATTATAATTAGGATCGTGAGGAAAAGTGCCAGAATTTCGTTGCCCTTTTTCTTGTTTTATTCGGGTAACTTCTCCTACATTGGGGTGATTTTTAAAAGCTTTTAGGGCTTCATCTGTTATGGCAGGGAAATAGTATTTACGTTGTTCCTTTAAATAAAAAGGAGCATCTGTAATACCATACCTTTCTGCTAAAAATTTATTATTAAAGGTATTCTTTTTAGGCTCTACCATGTATGCAAATTGCAGTTTAGCACGGTCTGGTAAGACATTTTGTTTTCCGTTTATGTATACGTAACCATCTCTTATTTCAAGAGAATCTCCTGGCACACCAACACAACGTTTTACTAAGTTCGTTTTTTTATCAATGGGTTTGTAGTAATTGCGATCAGGCCTAAAATCATTCATATCCAACAAGGTGTCCGCTGGTTGGTTAAAGACTACAATTTCGTTGCGATCTATTTTTTCAAAACCAGGAATCCTTAAATAAGGCAATTGTAGTTTGTTAAGCCAAGAGGTATTTCGTTTTTCAAACCGATCATTAAACAGGTAAGATTTTTTCTTGGTTAACGGAATAGAATCATGAACCATAGGCAAACCTACAGTAGTTTGAGGCACACGCGCACCATAATGAAACTTACTTACAAATAAGAAATCGCCCACTAAAAGTGTTTTTTCTAAAGATGAAGAAGGAATTACAAAAGGCTGGATAAAATAGGTGTGTACTATAGTTGCCGCTACAATTGCAAATAAGATGGAACTCACCCAATCCCCTAATTCTGTTTTGGGTTTTAAGCTGCGGTCTTCAATATATTTGGTATCTGTGGCAACATAATTTAAATAAAAATTGTAAAACCCTAAAGTTAAAATAGCCAACCAAGTGTCTAAAGAGGTGTTTTTTCCAAAACTTCTAGCCGTTTCTACCCAGACTACTGGAAACATGATAAGATTTACTATGGGAAGAAATAACAAGACCGTCCACCACTTAGGTCTATTAATTATGGTCATTAAAATTACAGCATTGTATATAGGAACGAAGGCTTCCCATGCTTGCCTGCCTGCTTTAATATAGAGTTTCCATGTGGCGAGCCCATGAATAACCTGAATAATTAAGAAAAATATAAACCATTGTGTAAGTGTCATAGTTGTATTTTTTTACGCCTTAAAGACGACTATTTAGCGGTGTTAGTAATTTGTTTCTAGCAAATGTTACAAATTTATTTAAACTTAACGACTATTTAACATCAGTTTTTAAGCCCTAAAACATCTTTCATCGTAAAAACGCCCTTTTTGTTTAAAATCCACTCCGCAGCAATTACAGCACCAAGCGCAAATCCTTTACGGTTATGTGCTTCGTGGGCAATGCTTATCGTATCGATAGTACTTTTGTATTCTACCCGGTGAGTACCAGGAACTTCGGGAATGCGTTTTGCAACGATAGGCAGCTTACCGGTTTCTTTATGGTCTAAGTTCCAGTTGGTGTATTTGTCGTTATATTTTATAACGTCTTCGGCTAATGAAATGGCAGTTCCACTGGGCGCATCTAGTTTTTGAGTATGGTGAATTTCTTCCATACTCACTTCATACTGCTCTAGGGTCATCATCATTTTAGCGAGTGTTTTATTAAGCTCAAAAAAGATATTGACTCCTAAACTAAAATTTGAAGCGTAGATAAACCCCCCTTTTTTCTCGTGGCATAATGACACCATCTTTTGGTAATCGTCTAGCCAACCTGTGGTACCAGAAATTACTGGAACGCCATTATTTAAGCAATTAGAGATGTTTCCAACCGCAGCTGTTGGAACGCTAAAATCTATAGCGACATCGGCTTTAGTGATGGCACTTCCTACATTTTCTTCGGCTCTAAACACAATGTTGTGCTTACGCTCTAAGGCAATTTTTTCAATGGCTTTTCCCATTCTTCCATAACCTAATAATGCAATATTCATATAATAGTTACTTTTCTTTATTTTTAAAACTGAAAATTGAAGGTTAAGCCCATGCTTCCAGTGTTCTCTAATTCGTGAATTTTATAATGGGGCTTAAATGATAATTTATCATCGACATTAAATTGCAGTAAATGGGCATCAACATTGGCATCGATAATGTTTAACGCATACAGCCCTACGGTAACTAACAACGACAATTCTTTTCTTCTTCTTAAAGTATCTTGGGCATCAATAAGGCCTTCATCTGTTACCCTACCAAAAAACTCATCATCGGTAAAACCAGCTAATCGTCTTTTAAAAGCATCACGAAAGCGATTAAGCTCATTAGTATTATCAATATAAAAATAAATACCAGTCCCTAAAGCAGCATATACAATGGGGATTTTCCAATACCGTTTGTTATAGGCTTGTCCTAAGCCAGGAAGCACAGCAGAGTAGAATGCGGCACGCGCTGGGGCTAAAGGATTCATTGGTCGGCGTCTTGTTTTGGTGGTGTCTACATTTATCTTAAGTGCCTCAAGCAAAGCATCTTTTTTCTTACTGGGCTTATTTTTTGTTTTATTAGAGGGAGTTTTAGGATGGGTTTCATCGTTTTGAGCCAAAGCAATAAAACAAGAACAAAGCAAAATAGAGAAAAATATGAGCTTTTTATTTAGCACTTTCCACTAATTTTTTTATGCGATTAAAATCTTCTTCTGAATGAAAAGGAATTAGAATTTTTCCTTTTCCACCACGAGACACTTTAACATCAATTTTATGACCAAAGTATTCTGAAAATTCTTTAACGCCTTTTTTGATGAATTTAGGAAGCTCTTCTTGTCCTTTTTTCTTAGGAATAACTATTTCACTTGTCGTATTATAGTTTTTTACTAGCGTTTCAGTTTCTCGAACCGATAATTTATTAGCAAGAATTCTTTCGTAAATATCTAGTTGTATGGTTTGGTCTTCAATATTAATTATAGCGCGACCATGTCCCATAGAAACAAAACCATCGCGCATTCCTGTTTGAATAATAGGATCTAGTTTAAGTAAACGTAAATAATTCGCTATTGTAGAGCGTTTTTTTCCTACACGATCGCTCATTTGTTCTTGAGTGAGTTGTATTTCATCAATTAATCGCTGATACGATAAGGCAATTTCTATAGGGTCTAAATCTTGGCGCTGAATATTTTCAACCAAGGCCATTTCTAAACTTTCTTGATCGTTAGCAATACGAATGTATGAAGGGATGGTTTTTAGGCCTAAAAGTTTAGACGCTCTAAAACGACGTTCCCCAGAAACTAATTGGTACTTATCGAAAGCTAATTTTCTAACGGTTATTGGTTGTATAACTCCTAATTCTTTTATCGATGTGGCTAATTCGCGAAGGGAATCTTCATTAAAATTGGTACGAGGCTGAAACGGGTTAACTTCAATAGCATCTAATTCTAACTCTACAATATTACCTATTACCTTATCGGCATTTCTATCTTTTACAGATTGAATGTCATTACTAGGATCTTTCAATAAAGCAGAAAGTCCCCTACCTAAAGCCTGTTTCTTCGTTGCCTTCGCCATTTTTAGGGATTTTTATTAATAATTTCTTTTGCTAAGCTTAAATAATTTACAGCGCCTTTACTTCCTGCATCATAATTTATAATACTTTCTCCGTAGCTAGGCGCCTCACTTAAGCGCACATTTCTTTGTATAATAGTTTGGAAAACCATGTCGCTAAAATGTTTTTGGACTTCTTCTACAACTTGGTTTGATAATCGCAAGCGCGAATCGTACATGGTTAACAATAGACCTTCTATATCGAGATGCTCATTATGAATTTTTTGAACACTTTTAATAGTATTTAGTAGTTTTCCTAAACCTTCTAAAGCAAAATATTCGCATTGAATAGGAATAATTACCGAGTCTGCTGCAGTTAGTGCGTTAAGCGTTAATAATCCTAAAGAGGGCGCACAATCAATTAAAATAAAATCGTAATCGTCTTTAATATGTTCTAATGCCTTTTTTAGCATATATTCACGTTGCTCTTTATCTACGAGTTCAATTTCGATGGCAACAAGATCTATATGTGCAGGAATGACTTCTAAATTAGGCGTTTCTGTTTTTAAAACCGCTTCTTTTGCCGTATTAGCATGCTCTAGAAGCTGATAGGTGCCTATTTCAACTGCTTCAACATCTATACCCAATCCCGAGGTGGAATTGGCTTGCGGATCTGCATCTATAAGGAGCACTTTTTTCTCTAGAACACCCAAAGAGGCAGCTAAATTCACAGAGGTTGTTGTCTTTCCAACACCTCCTTTTTGATTAGCAATTGCAATAATCTTACCCATTAATAACTTGGTTTAAGTACGCGTAAAAATACGATTATTTATGGGTTTAGAAAAGGGAAGTTGTTAACAGTTATTTAAAGCTAAAATAAGATAACAACAGACTTCCATTCACTTAAATTTAATAAGTTTAAATCATTCTAATGTCTTAGCGTTATAAAAAGCAAAAACCTCCATTAGTAGTAACTGTAGGAGGTTTGAAATTTAGTAAGTATGCAGCACTAAAGGCAATGTACATTAGCTTTTTTCAGGATTTAAAACGCCAAGTATGTATCCGTTTGTTAAATACTTTTTTGCTATAGACTTTAAATAATCTTTAGTTAAGCCATTCACATCATCTTCATAATTAAATATTCTGTTTGGATCTTTATCTTGATAATCAGAGTTTTTAAGTAAACTCATCCAAAAACGATTTTTATTTAGTTGTTCTTTTCTTTCAAGAATTTGAGCTTCTTTAATTTTAGCAAGGTCTTTATCAGTCGGACCATCGTTAACTAGTTTATCTACTTCGGCTAAGGCAGCAGTTTTTAATTTCTCTACATTCTCTGGGCCGCAAGGGAAACTAATATTGAAATTATACCAACCATAAGGTATTTTACTTATACTCCCTCTTGCGCCAGCACCATAAACGCCGCTTTCTTTTTCTCTTAGGTTTTCTATCAATTTAATGGTTAAAATTTCACCCAAACTTTTCAGCGCGTGTGCTTCTTTTCCATTGTAAGTGGTTGGACCATGATAGGTAATTCTAACGGCACTTTTAGCTTCTTTTCCTTTTTCAACAATTTTAGTATGCTGACCCGTTATTGGTCTAAAATCGGTAACTTTATAACGTTCTTTACTGTTTTTAGAAGGTAAACTTGCGAGGTATTTTTCAGCATATTCTTTAAGCTTAGTTTCATTTATATTTCCCACAAAATAGAATTTAAAATCACCAGCATCTGCAAAACGTTCTTTATATTTTTTGTAGGCAAGATCATAATTGGCGTTATCTAACAATTCTACTGTAGGGAATCCCACATATCTTGGGCTTTTACTATACATGAATTTACTCATTTCATTAGAGAAATAAGTTTCGGGATTTGCCATCATGTTTCCAACAAACGCTTTTTGTTTGTTTATAAATGAATTATAAGTTTTATCATCTTTATTGAGCGAGGTAAAATACAAATGCGTTAATTGGAATAATTCTTCTAAATCTTTTGGCGTACTTGAACCTCTAAAATTTTCGCTATAAGTGCCTATACTTGGTCTAACCGAAACTATTTTTCCAGAGAGCATTTTATCCATTTGAGTTTTGCTAAAGCCATTTAAACCAGCTTCAGCTAAGCCTCCATTTGCAAATACGGTGCTTTTGTAATCTTCATTAGCGTATAATGAGTGGCCTCCAAAGCTAAAGGCTTCGAAAATAATTTCATCATTTTTAAAATCGGTTTTCTTATAGGTTACACTGGCATTATTACTTAAGGTTAAGGTGGTTGTACCTAGTTTTTCATTTTTAGTAATGTTGGTGATGCTTCCTTTAGTTGGTAAATTAGTAATTAAAGAACTCGCTAAAACTTCATCTTTATAAGGTGTTATTTCTGCATTTTTGAGTTCGGTTAATAATGTACTAACCTCAGCTTTTGTAACTTTTGTTAATCCCTCTTTTTCTGGTCCAGTGATCACGATAACTCTATTGTCATTTCTTAAATAATTTCCAATTAAGTTATTAACTTCTTCGAGTTTAATAGTTGGCAATTCTTTATTATACATATGGTATTGCCAAGTAATGCCAGGCATTGGTTGGTTGGTAAGGAAGTTTCCAACATATTCACCAATAATTCTATTGGATTCCATTTTGTCTTTATCTTTAAAAGATTTTTCCATTCTCGCCATCGCACTTTTCTTAGCACGTTCAAATTCTCCTTTTTGAAATCCAAATCGCTTAACACGCTCATTTTCTTCTAATAAGGCTTTTAATGCTTTTAATTGGTCTTTTTCACTGGTCATGGCAAAAGATTGATAGGCCTTTTTTGTTCGCGCCCAAGTGCCTCCATGATAGCTAAAACCATAAACAAAAGGAGGGTTTTCAATAGTTGTTAATTCGTTAAGTCGATTATTAATCATTTCAGAAAACAAGTTTTTTACCATCGATTTTCTATAATCCTCAATAGTTTTATTTTCCTTAGCATTGTCGGTATCTTTAAATAGCACTTGAACTTGAGAGAAAGAAGCTTCTTTGTCTGATTCTATTGCAATAAATGTTTCATCATGATTGGCTAAATTAAAGACGGCTCTCTTTCTTGGGTTTTCTACAGCAGGAATACGACTAAAATGTGTTTTTATTTTTTCTTCCAAAGTTTCAACATCAACATCTCCAACTGCCATTACCGACATTAAATCGGGTCTGTACCAATCTTTATAAAAGCGTCTTAGGCTTTCATAGGTGAAAGTTTCTAAACTCTTTTTAGTGCCTATGGGAAGCCTTTTTGCATATTTAGAGCCGTATAATAATTTTGGTAAATATTTTTGCATCATTCTTTCATTCGCCCCTTTACCTAATCTTAGTTCTTCTAAAACGACACCACGTTCGTTATCTATTTCTTCTTCTGTTAAAAGTGCATTGTGAGCCCAATCCTCTAAAATTTGAAATCCTTTTTCTAATTTTTCAGGATCTTCGCTAGGAATAGGTAAAATGTATACTGTTTCATCAAAACTGGTATAGGCATTTAAATGCGCCCCAAATTTCACACCAATACTTTGGAGGTAATCTACAAGCTCATTTTTTTTAAAGTTTTTAGTACCATTAAAGTTCATGTGTTCCATGAAATGTGCTAAACCTAATTGGTCTTCATCTTCTAAAATAGAACCAGCATTAACGACTAATCTTAATTCTACTTTGTTTTCAGGTTTACCATTGTTCTTGATATAATACTTAAGACCATTACTTAATGTTCCAGTTTTAACTTCTGGATTAAATGGTATTTTAGTAGATGATTCTGTTATTACCTTTTGCGGAACTTGTGTTGAATTAACAATTTGTTTTGTTTCACTACAAGAAAAAATAATGGATACGGGTATTAATGCGGTTAGCAATAATTTGTTGAGGGATTTAAGATTCATTAGATGGTTATTTTTTTTGATTAATATTGAAGTGGTTTATTAAAAATGAAATATTTTCTCTTAACGTTTAAAACTATATAAAATTTTGGTTGGTCTCTTTTTATTTGATAAAGTTTAATAAAATTTTATAAAGTGGGCGTATTTGGGTAAGAAATTTACTTCAAAAAAAGGTATTCACATCCTTAAACGAAAAGACTATTATTTATATGAAGCCTCCCATTGGCACTTTTTATAACTTGATATTTATTATTTGATTAATTGCAATAAGATACCTGCGATTAGTCGCTAGATCGAACAAGTAACAACATTGCTTTAAAATATACATTGCTAAGTAGCTAATATCATTTTTTGTTACGACCGATCGAAAGTTTGACCTAAAAGTTGAAGTGAAGCGGCCATAGATCGAACTCGAGTTCATTTAGA
>CALDCO010000113.1 GCA_937937185.1 uncultured Flavobacteriaceae bacterium | reverse complement strand
ATCCCGAGTTTAAAGCTTGGGACTTTTTATGGATATGTCCATAACATGTCTATAAGTATCCATAAAAGAGAGTAGTCTCGCTATCGCTCGTATTTAATAATTATTTACAGCCGTTGCACTTTTGTAAATACGGTTATAAGGAGTTCCGCCTTCGCTACACAAAATCAAAAAAAATTAGTCCACAAATGCTGAAAAAAGCATTTGTTTCCTAACATTCCATAATCCTCGCCTTCGGTCGGTTTATTCCATTATTTTCTTTTGTTTTGCTCCGCTTCGTTGTCACCCACAACTCCATTTTTGTAAAAAAATATAAATTAAGGTCTTGCTATCGCAAAGCTTTTTTGCATTTACAAAACCGTTGTTTAATAAGGCTCGCCGCTGATGCCAAAACCAACTGCGTATTATTTATTGTCATCTTTTTTGAATCAAAAAAACCGCCAAAAAATAATACTTGTGGCAAACAAAAGAACCCTTTTGCTTGTAGGTTTTGGCGCTCGCTTAGCTTCGCCTTTGTAGTACTCACTACGTTCAAACACCGCTCAAGGCTGTATAACCTTACTTACTCATACTTGACATTCAATCGCCATTTAGGCTAACATTTTAAAAAGCTGAAGATTGATTAAGAACAGTTCTTAATCCAAAGTTTTAGACTTTTAAATCTTCATCTTTTTAAAACGCATTACTGAAAACCGAACCGAATAAACGTTTTAAAAGTTAGCGGAAGTGTTTTGATTATGTGGCTGGTCTTCCGCTGACTTTTAAAATGAAACAACTGAAAGGCGTTAGTTTTTACTCTAAAATGCCTCCAAACTGATCCAAATCACTTCTACGACAGGGTTTATCACGTATGATATTATAATATTGCTCCGAAAAATCATGTCTTAAAACTCAAATCTTCAAAATCAGTTCAAAAGTGAGCGTTGGCTTCAGCGGCTATTTTACATAGTGACAGTTATGGCTACAGAAATCAAATGAATGTACCATAACTACGCATTATGTAAATATAGCTTGGGCAATAGAACCAATAATTATGTTATATTTACTATGTAGTCGAAAGATTAAACGTTCTTAAATTTTTGAAAAGCACTCTGAAACTAAGGGAATGCGCAAAAAAAAGTAATTTTTTGTAAAATAATGCAGTGACTACTTTCCCTTTGGTCAACTCCTACCTAATCGCCACGGATCAAGTGACGCTTACAGATACGGCTTCCAAGGACAAGAAAAAGACGATGAAATTAAAGGCGAAGGGAATAGTTATGATTTTGGAGAAAGGTTTTACGATAATAGAGTTGGAAGGTTTTTCAGTCCAGATAAAAATTTGCAACCATTTCAGTCTCCATATTTATTTTCTGCGAACAACCCCAACATTTTCATAGAACAAGATGGAAATGATAATGTTATTTATATAGTTTTCATTGGTGCACAGCATGAGCATTTAACTTTACAAGATAAACAACAAATTATAGCTAGGGTAAATGAAAAATTAGACAATCTAGGATTAAAAACTAGAGCAGTACTTTTTGATGATTCTATAAGTACAAGGGATTTTAAAGCTTCAAGTATAGATTCAAATGATACTTATGGGTTATTTGGAGATACCGGAGAAATACAAGAATTTCTGCGTAACAGCCCTGATTTTTTAGATTTCAAAGCTGATGTTGATTATACAAAATTAGATAGTGAAACTATTGAATTAAGTTCAACAAATATTAGAAATAGTGGCGTTGGTCAAGGATTTATAGTCAATACAAATGAAGAAGTTGTAAATCAAAAGATAGATCAGTTAGGTTTTAAAGATTTTGCAGATTATTATTCATGGCTTATACTTCATTCAGCTTACCATAATACAGGACATCAGCATGGAGGTGTAACTCCTAATTGGTTAGCAAAAAGAGGTAAATACATACAAGCTGTTTTTTACAGTAATGTTTTAACTGGAGTTTTTGAACAAAAGGTAGTTGATGAGCTTAGAACAAAACTTAATAATGATGTTACAAATATTTTTGATAAGATTAATAATCCTTCCTTTAAAGAAGATATTGAAGGTAGATTTGGAAAAGATAGGGAGCATGTAGTTAATTATAAAGATGAAGTCGATAGAATCCTAGATAAACTTAGAAACAGGTTGAAAAAGATACAGACAAAGAGTAGAAAACGAAAAAACAAAAAGCGAAAACAAAAAAGTTGTGATTGTTTAAATTATTGAAAGCATGATAAGTTATCTATAGACTCTTTTAAATAATTAATAAATAATATAATAAAAAAGCGATGGTATCAAGATTGTTAACTTTAGTAATTTTAAATCTATTAATTAGTAGTTGTGCTAGGCTTAATAATACTAAAGTTGACAAAGTTGAAAACGTTATTGATACTGTGAAGTTACAGAATAAGTGTTTGGTAAAGGATATTAAATTTTTTACTATTTATAGTTATGATATTCCTTTTCCTTCTAAAATAACAGATAGTTTAAAATCTGAAAAATATGAACTTGATTTTGGAGATTGGAGACAAGGTTTTTCATATAAAGACAATGAAGTTTATTTTTTTATTAATGAAGGTGATAATAAGGTAGCAAATATTGAAAAAATAAAATCAGACGTTAAATTAGCTTATGATTATAATTTTGTTTCTGTTGATAATCAATTTCTTATAGAGAGTGGCGGTGTTAGTGTTTTGCGTAATGATTTGCATTTAAAATCTAATGAATCCCTGCATTCTACAATTTTATTCTTATTTGATGAAAAAATGGTATTTTTTGCAAAATGTCAAATAGAAATTGGGGATGAGAGAAATGAAACAAATGAAAAATTTATAGAGTCACTTATTTGTTCATTTAAATCAGGCATCCCCAGCTCGCGCCCGAATGAGTAAACGCTAGCGATCGACTCCTGTCGAGTGCCGTGTTCGAGTAAGTACACGAGTAAGAAAATAAAAAAGAATAAAGCTTCT
>CALDCO010000112.1 GCA_937937185.1 uncultured Flavobacteriaceae bacterium | reverse complement strand
CGAAGATGGCCATATAACTGAAGCCTATGACTATTCTTATAATGATGACAATTATCCAATTAAAGCCCATTATAAGATTAATGGAGAAATAAAAGCCACTATTGAATATTTCTTGAGTAAAGAATAATTTTAAGAATAGTCTTTTTAAAGAATAAATTAAGTTTTAATAGACCACATACAAAATTCTGTATGCACTCTCCAATATTTCAGTGGGTTTTTTTTAGTTGAACCCGTTTTTCAAAGTACCAATCCCTAATTATATTTGAACAATAAAAAAGACCTGACAGGTTTTAAAAACCTGTCAGGTCTTTTTACATATCATTCTAAAATGGTGTTATTCGTAATTCAACAATCGTTAATCTCTGTTCAATATTTCTTGAGTAAAGAATAATTTTAAGAGGATAGTCGTTTTAAAGAATAAATTAAGTTTTAATAGACCGTATACAAAATTCTGTATGCACAATATTTCAGTGGGTTTGATTTTTTATAGTTGAACCCGTTTTTCAAAGTTTCCATCCCTAATTATATTTGAACAATAAAAAGACCTGACAGGTTTTAAAAACCTGTCAGGTCTTTTTATATATCATTCTAAAATGGTGTTATTCGTAATTCAACAATCGCTAATCTCTAAACATGTTTCCCCACTTCAAAACCATGTTTGCCAAGGTATTGGTTGCCGCTATCAATGGCATCGCCCTCAAGAGTCGTTCCCATAGAGTCGTTCCAACGGTTTAGGTATCCAAACAAAGAAATAACACCCAACATTTCTACAATTTCTCCTTCATCCCAATGTTCATGCAAACGTGTTTTAATCGTTTCATCAACCGCATTAGGAACTTGCGATGCGGCTAGAGAAAAATCTAAAGCAGCACGTTCGGCTTCACTAAAAGCAGGATGCGTTCTATAGTCCCATATATTATCGAGTTGTTCTTGTTCTGCACCATAACGTTCGGCAGCTCTAATGGCATGTGCTTGGCAATAACGACATCCTGTGGCATTACTACTAACCCATGCAATCATACGTTTTAAAGCAGAAGTCACACGCCCTTCATTGGCCATAACGGCCTTATTTAAATTAATAAAGGCTTTGCTAATGGCTGGTCGGCGTTGCATGGTTAATACCGAGTTTGGGCAAAAACCTAGTGTTTCGTTAAAGAACTCCGCTAATTTTTTAGTTTCTAAATCGTGTTCTGGAGATAAAGGTGTTATTAATGGCATATATTAATGGTGTTAATATGATAAATTCGTTTAAACAGTTTTAGTTAAAAATACTTCTTTTATTCTCTGTTCTCTTCTTTAGTGCGTCATAATAATGCTGCTCTAAAATTGCTTCAGAATAAATAAAAAATCAGCTATTTTTCGCTTCAATCAAAAAAGTCCAAATCACTTCAGTATTTTTGAAGTATTAAATATAGAAAAAACGAAGTACTATGTCACATAAAACAACCACAGTTTGGAAAGAAAATTTGATTTTTGAAAGCGATAATCCAAATGGTTACACCTTTAATGTAGGACAATCGCCTGAAAAAGATGATAAAAACAAACCTTTAGGCCCAAAAGCCTTAATGCTATCGTCTCTTGCAGGTTGTTCGGGTTTAGATGTGGTTTCCATTTTAGAAAAAATGAAATCTAAAGTCGATGATATTAAAATTGAAGCCTCTGGCGAATTAACAGACGAACATCCTCGAACTTATCATACCGTAACTGTCGATTATCATTTTTATGGTTCAAATTTGGAGGAAGATAAAATCAATAAAGCTGTAAAACTTTCAATCGATAAATATTGTGGGGTGATGGAGATGTTTAAACAATTTGCCAAGGTAAAAACCGCTGTTCATTTTCATAATAAATAACAATGAGTAAAGCGATTGTAAAACCATCTATTCCCACCTCTTTGCAAAATAAGACAAGTCAAACGCGGTGGCTGTTAAAGCCAAAACCTGAACAGTCTAAAATAGAAACCTTAGCTAAAGCGCTTCATGTAGATTTTACAATCTCGTCACTTTTAATACAGCGTGGCATTGAAACTTACGAAGCCGCAAAAACATTTTTTAGACCACAGCTAAGCGATTTACATGATCCTTTTTTAATGAAGGATATGAAAAAAGCGATAATAAGAATAGAGTATGCGATTGCGAATAATGAAAACATATTGGTATATGGCGATTATGATGTAGATGGTACAACGTCTGTAGCATTAATGTCGTCGTATCTAAAAACAATTTACCCTCATATTGCGACCTATATTCCCGATCGTTATGATGAAGGCTACGGGGTCTCTTACAAAGGGATAGATTTTGCTCATGATAACGATTTTTCATTAATCATTGCTTTAGATTGTGGGATAAAAGCCATTGATAAAGTGGCTTATGCCAAAGAAAAGCATATCGATTTTATTATTTGCGATCACCATAAGCCAGGGCCAAAAGTGCCCGAAGCAATAGCAATATTAAACCCCAAGCAAAGTGATTGTAATTATCCTTATGAGGAGCTTTGTGGTTGTGGCGTTGGCTTTAAACTCGTTCAAGGACTAGCTTCAAAAAGAGGAGAAACCATTGAAAACCTAATACCGTATTTAGATTTAGTTGCCACAGCAATTGGGGCAGATATTGTACCCATTACAGGGGAAAATAGAATTTTGGCTTATTACGGATTACAGGTGATTAATAACAACCCAAGAGTTGGATTTAAAGCCATAATAAATCAGATAAAAAAACAAACATTAACCATTACAGATGTTGTGTTTATAATTGGGCCTCGAATAAATGCAGCGGGAAGAATGAAGCATGGACAGTATGCAGTTAACCTACTAACTGAAACCCATATAGAAGCTGCTGAAACCATTGCTAAAGAAATAGAAACCTTTAATACCGATAGGCGAGACACCGATAAACAAATCACACAGGAAGCACTAAAGCAAATTGAAGCGCATAATGAGCAACATCGTTTTACCAACGTTGTTTACCATGAAAATTGGCATAAAGGGGTGATTGGTATTGTCGCTTCACGATTAATAGAAACCTATTATAAACCCACTTTAGTATTTACAAAAAGCGGCGATAAATTAGCCGCTTCTGCACGTTCGGTTTCGGGTTTCGATGTGTATAACGCTTTAGAAGCTTGTAGCGAATATATTGAACAGTTTGGCGGACATAAATATGCGGCAGGCTTAACTCTAAAAGAAGAGAACTACGAGGCCTTTAAAGCGAAGTTTGAAGAGGTCGTTTCGAATACTATTGAAGCACACCAACTCAGTCCTGAAATTAATATAGATGGCCAAATTGAACTTCATACCATAAACGATAAATTGATGCGCGTTTTAAAACAATTTGCGCCTTTTGGTCCTGGAAATAGAACGCCTGTTTTCATGACTGAAAATTTGAAAGATACCGGCTATGGCAAATGCGTTGGCGATGATAAGAGCCATTTGCGAATTACCGTCGCGCAAAATGGAACGTCTAAACTAGTTTGTATTGGTTTTGGATTAGGAAAAAAGATAGAATTAGTAGCGAATAAAAAACCGTTTAAAGCGGTCTATTCTATTGATGAAAATGAATGGCAAGGGAAAGTGAGTTTGCAATTAAAACTTAAGGATATTAAGGCGCAATAAATTTTTTAAAAAAAATAACATGGCCAAAAACGACCCCTACGCTGCATTACGGTTTAAAGAATTTAATATTTTCTTATTGGTTAGGTTTGCATTAGTTTTTGCGTGGTCTATGCAGTTTATCGTCGTAGAATGGCAGGTTTTTAGTATTACAAAAGACCCTTTGTCTTTAGGGATTATTGGGCTTATGGAAGTTATCCCAGCCGTACTTATGGCTTTATTCGCTGGTCACATTGTAGATCAAAAAGAGAAGCGCAACCTCTTAGCGCTTTGTATAGCGGCATTTTCGTTAATTAGTTTGGGAATGTTTTTACTCACCTGGCCCGAGTTTATTACTAATTGGTCTGCCAATACCGTGTTGTATTGTATTTACGCCTTGGTTTTCTTTGGTGGTTTTTTACGCTCATTTTTTGGCCCCATCATTTTTTCATTAGTCGCCTTAATTGTGCCTAAGCAGGTTTATCCAAATGCGGCAACTTGGAACAGTTCTACTTGGCAAATGGCACGTGTTTTAGGTGTTGCCTTTGCTGGTTTCACCATTGCATGGTTGGGAGTAAGTTTATCGCTGTGTATTATTTTTTGTTTGGTGCTGTTTTCTTTGGTTGTCGTATTTCAAATAAAAAAGAAACCCATTCTTAACCCTAAAATAGGCGAACCAGTAATACAAAGTTTAACTGAAGGGGTTCGGTTTGTATTTAAAAACAAAATTATTTTAGGCGCATTAACACTAGATATGGTTTCTGTTCTATTTGGTGGTGCAGTGGCTTTGCTTGCGGTTTTTGCTGAAGATATTTTAAAGGTTGGCCCTAAAGGTTTCGGTATTTTGGCAGCTGCACCATCGGTAGGCGCTTTTTTAACTATGCTCATTACAGCCTATCTCCCAATTAGCAAAAACGCCGGTAAGAAATTGTTAGCCGCCATATTTGGGTTTGGACTGTGTATTATTGCATTTGGATTGTCTTCAGTATTTTGGGTTTCGGTATTGGCCTTATTTTTTAGTGGGGTAACCGATGGCGTTTCTATGGTAATACGACAAACGATTTTACAACTTAAAACACCAGACGAAATGCGAGGACGAGTCTCTTCGGTAAATTCTATATTTGTAGGGTCTTCAAATGAGTTAGGGGCTTTCGAAAGTGGGTTAACAGCAAAATTAATGGGGACAGCAAGAGCGGTTGTTTTTGGAGGGACGATGACTTTAATTACTGTGATTACTACTGGTTTGGTATTGCCTTCATTTAGGAAGTTAGATTTAAGAGAAGATTTCGATAAAAATAATGATTAAAAGATTGTTATTAATCCTTGTTTTTTTATAACTTTAAGATTAATTTATCCTTAAAACTAATAAAATGAAGCAAATACTAATTAGTGTATCTGTTATTATAATTGCTTTAGTGGCCTTTGGTAAATATCAACAATACAAGCGCTTTCATTCTACAGAAACGAAGCATATTATAAGTAAAACGATTGATTTGAATTATCACAATAAAGCGATTGTAATGAATTATTACGACGCTGTAGAAGCCTTAAACACCTATGTGTCTACCCAATGGAATGCCAATAAAATAGATGTTATTAAACCACAAAAAGACAACAGTCTTACTAAATTATCTGTGGCAGAATATGCCAGAAAATTAGCTAAGGTTAATTATTATGAATCCTTATTAGAACAGTCTAATAACTTAAAAGCAAAAGGGCTTTCTAATGAAGAGATTAAACTCATAGAAGAAAAAGGAATGAGTTTTGAAGCCTATCAAAAATCCTTAGCTAAAAATAAGATTAAAAGCATGTTTAATCCTGCATATAGTATAGCATTGGGTGAGAAGAGTGCCTTTGTTTATGAAATACAGAAGCTATTAACCCAAAAAGGACATAATATTCCTGTCGATGGTGTTTTTGAAAAAATAACTTCTGAAGCCGTAAAAGTCTTCGAAGAAAAAAATCAATTATTTGCCGATGGCAAACTAGATGTGATCACCTTAGATTTGTTATTGCAATAATTTTTTAAATAAAATCTAAAATTAGCGCATTAATATGTTCGGGTTGTTCTTCTTGAATAAAGTGTTTTGCATCAATGATATGGATGTTTTTTTCTTGAATCTTTAAATCGCTAATGACTTGTTCTTTTTGTGGTGGCCATTTAAGAAAACTATCGGTTTTACCCCAAATAACAAGCACGGGTATATTAAGTTTGGAAAGCACTTCTTTATAGTTAGGTAAATCATTACAGGTTTGTGTAAAGAAGTAATACATGGCCTTGGTTTTACCCTCCAGTAAAGGTTTTTTGTAACCCTCTATATCTATTTTATTAAGGGTATTCTCTGTGAGTCCAGATTTAAAAAGCCCTTTTAACATAGCCTTTGTAGTAAAACCATTTTTATAGCTCCACATTACTGCCTTAGCTATAATTCCTGGTTTAAAACGAACAGGAGGATCGAAACCTTCATCATAAATAATGGTATTGAGTAGCACTAATTTTGAAATTTTATTAGGGTTCTTTTTTACAAGTTCCCAGGTCCATAACCCACCAGCATCATGAGTAACATGCGTCCAGCTGTTTATTTTTAATTCCTCCATTAATGCCAATAATCTAGTTGCATGCTGTTCTTGAGAATAGATCTCATAGCCTTTAGGCGAATCGCTAGCACCAAAACCAAGCATATCTGGTGCAATTACGCGGTGCTTTTGAGATAAATCATCGATCATATGCCGATATAACCAAGAGGAAGTAGGAACACCATGTAATAACAAAATAACATCTCCTTTTCCTTTATCTATATAGCTAATGCGTCCATTTTTAGAATTAAACGTTTTTTGTTGGGCTCTAAATTGTGAGTAATTAATTGGATTTCTGTTCATAGATCTAAAGTTAATAATTTTTTAATAACATCGTTTCACCATCAAAAACGCCATAAGTGAAATAACTAATCCAGTCGCCCAGATTAATGTATTTAGACCGGTCGTTTAAATCAATATCAAGCGGCAAATGGCGATGTCCAAAAATGAAATAATCGCGATGTTTTTCTTCTAGTTTGCGTTTACAATACGCCACTAGCCATTCTTTATCTTCGCCTAAAAACTTAGCATCGTTATCTCCAGAAATTATTTTGTTTTTAACAGAGAGATAATTGCCAAGTCGCATGCCAAAATCGGGGTGGAACACGCGTTTAAACAACCATTGCGCTAAAGGGTTGGTAAAGACTTTTTTCATTCTTTTATAACCTTTGTCATGTGGTCCTAAACCATCGCCATGACCTATAAAAAATAGGGTGTTGTTAAAGGTGAATTCTTTGGGTTTGTGATATACGGGAATGTTTAGTTCTTCTTCAAAATAGCCATTCATCCATAAATCGTGGTTACCAACAAAATAGTAAATGGGAATGCCCGAGTCGCTAATTTCGGCTAGTTTTCCCAGAGTACGAGTAAATCCCTTTGGAATCACTCTACGGTATTCCATCCAGAAATCGAACAAATCGCCTAATAAAAAAATGGCGAAAGCATCTTTTTTTATGTGGTCTAACCAAGCTACAAATTTTTTCTCCCTGGGCAGGGATTCTTTTTTTGTTGGTGCTCCTAAGTGGTTATCTGAAGCAAAATATATTTTCTTTCCTTTAGGAATTTGCATGTGTAAATATAAATAAATTCCAGCGTAGGCAGGAATCTTATCAATTCATTTGTTTTTGTATGGGTAGGTGTTAAGCGTTAGGGATGGAGGCAGGTGTTTGAAACCCTTTTTATTTCTATTTAAAAGTTAAAATGGCACAAATTAAAAAGATTGAGTGCCGAGAGCCCGACCCTTGTGGTAACGCCCTAATCATTATCACTGGCAAACCATTCGGCAAAAGAAGTTGCCGTTTCTTGTAGTTTTAAAGAATGTAATTTAATGGTATTTGGTAAGCGTTTTTTTATTTTTGAGGCAAAATCTATAACCATCATTTCACTGGTAGGCTGGTAATCGACTAACAAGACATTATGCCCACGATCCTTTAATTCTTTTGCAAGTTCTACATGAGGCGTATTTTTATTAAAAACGGTAGCATGATCGAAGACATTTACGATTTCTTCTTTTACAATTTTTTTTAGATCACTAAAATCGATAACCATTCCATGTTTAACGTTTTTTGAATCCATAATTGGTTTTCCAATAACGGTAACATTTAGACTATAACTGTGACCATGTACGTTTTTACATTTTCCATCATAGCCGTAAAGGGCGTGACCTGTTTCAAAAGAAAATTGTTTTGTAATGCGAATATTACTCATCTTTTGCGTTTGATACGATTATAAAAGTACACGATAATTAATACTAAACCTAAGATTAGGAATAAGCCATTGCCTCCTAAAAAATTTAAAATATCCATAGTTTTTAATTATTAACGTGAGTTTGATATAAGAAAATTTACGCCAGACTGAGTGATTTTCGATAGAAAATGGTATCGATAACCAATAAAATTTTCAATCAAAAGCCTAATTTCGATATAATTTTTCTTCGTTTCACTTTAAAAAATCACTCCATTTGACGGCTTTTTTAAATCAAATTCTTAGACTAAACTCAGGTTGTTAGTGTGTAAAGTTAGGGGTTTTGCGAACGGGGTAAAAATTCTTTTCTAAATTTTATAATTAAAGGGAAACCTCTTGCAACGATCCATAGCGTAAATGCAATGAAAACAGCATATAATTTAAGATTTAAAGCATCTAACACATAGAGTGTAGGAATGAATACCAAAATTGTAGATAAAAGCAATAAATTTCTAAGTGTTTTCATTTCGCCCATGCCTTTATAGAGGCTGTCAAAAATAAATGCTAATGCACACAAAGGCTGCATGGCTAATATGAGCCAAAAAACACGATAGAACTCCTTTAAAACCAGCGGGTCTTTAGTAAAAATTCTTCCAATGGGGAAATATAAAATCCCTCCAATAATTGCAATTAAAAGACCAATAGAAATCCCATATTTAATTAGTTTATTACTTAAAGCGATTAAGGATTTATAATCTTTAGCACCCAGTAATTTGCCAGATAAGATGTTTCCTGCACTACCATAGCCGTCGATTAAAAACGCCCCTAAAAGCCAAAGATTAATGCCAATAGTATAAGCTGCAATGTATTCTTTACCATAGCCTGTTGCGAATTTAGTGGCAAAATATAAAGCTGCATTAAGTGCTAATGTTCTAATCACTAAATTCCCAATCATAATTAAAAAACGATTTATTTCTTTATGAAATGGGAAATTTATACGTAAAGAAATACTTGTTTTTGTCAATAAAAAATAAATGGAAAACAAGGCCATGATGAGCTGCGCAATAACACTGGCATACGCTGCTCCTTTAATATGCATTTCTGGAATAAAATTAGGAACGCCATACACGAAAGCCATATCGAGAATAATATTTAATACGGCACCAATAATAGCAATTAGCATTGGGTAATAGGTGTTTTGAAGCCCTCTAAAAGTGCCAAATACAGCAATGGTAAATAACGTAAAAGGAAAACCAAATACCCTAATTTTATAATAATCGGCACAGTATTGTAAAATAACACCCGAAGCCTCATAAAGTTTAAAAATAGAGGTTGCTAGGGGATAAGTTACCAAGACAATGATGAGGCTTAATGCAGTAATAATTAGTATGGCTTGAGCAGGTAGATTTTGAACCGCTTTTATATTGTTAGCCCCAACATATTGCGATACAATAGAGGAAATGGCACTTCGAGTTTGCCCAAATACCCATATAAGCATCGATATAAATGTGGTTACTATTCCAACGGCGGCTAATGTTTCTGTGGGGTTTAAATTCACATTGCCTACAATAGCCGCATCTGTTAAAGATAAGATGGGCTCAGAAATTCCAGAGATTAATGCTGGAATGGCCAATTTGTTAATATGTTTTAAACTTATGTCTGTACTCACAGTACTTTTTCGTAACAATAAAAGGGGTATTTACTTTGTTTAGGAAAAAAAATAGTGCCTAATTTTTTATAATTGCGAAGTTCGTAAAACTTTTGGTTTCTAGCGTTCTGTGAGAACGTATCTAATCTTATAGACGAATAGTTATTTTCTATCGCATAATTTTCTGCATAACACATAAGTTTTTGGGCCAGTCCTTTGCCCTGTTGTTTAGGATGAACGGCCAACCGATGAATATAAATGTTATGGGTGTTTTTAGTTAACCATTTAATGGTCTTGTACTCTTCATCCATCATTGTAGAAATAACAATGCATCCAATTAGTTTTTCATCTATTTCCAGAACATAGAGTTCGTTGCGTTTAATGTCTTTTTCAAAGGCTTGTGCATTTGGATACTGTTCATTCCATTGAAAAATATTATTATTAGTCATATGGGTAGTGCAGGCCCTTACTAATTCTAAAATAGAAGTAAGATCTTCTAATTTTCCTTTTCTTATCATTTTTATTAGGTCTTATGTTTTTAGGGTCTTTTACTGGTAATTGGGTTTCCAGCTCTGATTCAACATGTTTTTTAATAAATCAAAATAACTCCATTCAATTTTTTTAGCCGCTAATAAGCTTAAACTCTCTTGATTTTTTCTTTGGGGTCGCGAAGGACCAGTCATGTTTGGTTTCATATTTAAGTCAAACAGGAAGTATTCGCCTTTTTCGTTAGCTCTACAGTCTATTCTTATTGGGGCTTTAATGTTAAGCAATTTGGCAGCGCTCTCACAGTTTTGATAAGCTGTAAGAATGGCTTCAGAATTTAACTCGCTGTTTTCGAGTACCTCACTGTTTTCCATCACCGCCACATTACCATTGTAGGGTGCAATACCATTGTTATGATTAAATCGTTTAACCGCAGGAAGACACCAAGGCTTTAGAATTTTCTTAGCTTGGTTATTTATATGATATACTCCTGCTGGCATTACTGTAATGGTGACTTCTTGTCCACTTAAATAGTCTTCGACATATACTGAATTTCCATAGTCGCTGTTCGAAAAAAACACCTTTAGTTTATCGTCTAATTCTTTTTTGTTTTTAATCAAAAACACGCCTTGGCTGCCTCGTCCTCTTAATGGTTTAACCACTAAAGGGAAATTAATATTAAGGGAGTAGTTGTTCTCGTTTTTTTTTGAAATTAGTTCCGTTTTAGGAATCGGAATTTGATTTTCTTTTAAAAGGCGGTTTGTGTAAAATTTGTCATCGTAAAGATCTACTTGGCTAGGGAGTTGCCCGACGAATTGAATATCTCGATCAAAAAAACTTTCTACTGCATGATTTTTATAGAGGACAGTATTTAGCCAAAAGGTATTGGCTCCTTTTTGCAAGGCCTCTTGTATGCCTTTTTTTGTATCTGGAAATACCCAATCCTTATCATTTTTAATATTCGAATTTTTGGTTGGAGTAATAATTTCAAGACCTTTGCTTTTTAGCTCATAGGCAATATCTGCACCACTGTCTGAATAGCCTCCTGGTTTCATTGGTTTTTGAATACCGTTTTTTATTGGTGGTAGTTGGGCTTGGTATAGAATGGCGATTTTATGCATTGTGTTTTTATCTTATTTTCTTTTAGACCCATTTGAAAGATTAGTAAGCTTTTTAAAACGAATGGAAAAAGATTCAATTATTTTAGTATCAAATGCCCTTTAATTCAAGTAGTAAATAGCGTTTCAACGAATCGATTAAAATACAATTTACTAAATTTATTTTCTTTCCGCCTAAGAGCATTGCAGTATCTTCCCTGTGCTCTAGGAGGATTATTTTTATATTCAATAGGTCGCATGCTGAGGATAATAACCAACCGATAGAAAGGAACACAGAAAAAATTTTTAAATGCCTATTTGCCTATAAATTATTCATAAAATACGACTTCTATGATGCGATAGTGCTTACATTATCATTGAAGTGGTTTAAACTTTTTCAATTTGCTAAAAAAATGCTATATCTGGTCACAAAAACACTATTTTTCACTTAAATCAAAAAAATTTAAACCATTTCATTGTGAAAAACACAAAAAACAATAAAAAAACGGTTGATAAACTTAAAAATTAATAAGATTAACGATTTTTATATAAATTATTTATAATTAAATGCAAACATGCGTACCTTCAATACATAATTATCAATGAATCATTCAATTAACTAAAACAGGACACTTTAAAGATGAAAAACATCACACTCATTGCTATGTTATTATTTATTTCAATAGCAAACTTAGATGCCCAGCAAAAAAACTTGACCCTATATGGTAATATGTCGCTTGCTGATGCCAAGGCTATAAAAGCTTCACATCCTAATGAAATAGATATAATCGCTGTAAATAATAATGAAGCTGCGGTACATATGAGTGAAGAAGTCGATCATCTTTTACACGAATTAAGAAGTACTCATGGTCCTGGGTATACCTATTCGTCTAGCGCAGAAGTTGCCATACAGGATATTAACACTTCTAGAATGATTAGACCATCACTAATGAATTTCACAATAACTGAAGGCGAATCTGTTGAAAAGGCATTACAAGTTATTAGCAAAAGTAATATTGAAGACCAAATAAAAGAATTAGAAGGTTACGGCAGTAGATTTCATACCAAATCTGGCGCTAATAAATCGGGTAACGATTTAAAAGCAAAGTGGGAAGCTATGGCAGCACTATATAATAGAGACGATGTAAGTGTTCGCATAGTTCAGCATAGATCAACACCAATGAATTCTGTGGTAATGACTATAAAAGGGGCAGAACTACCAAAAGAACATGTTATCATTGGCGGGCATTTAGATTCTACCAGTAATAATAACAATACTGCTCCTGGAGGTGACGATGACGCCTCAGGGATTTCTGTGATTACTGAAGCCACCAGAACCTTATTTGAAATAGGCTTCGTTCCTAAACGTACAATCGAAGTAATGGCTTATGCAGGGGAAGAAAGGGGGCTTTTAGGGTCCAGAGAAATTGCTGATGATTATGGAAGAAGAAATGTAAATGTTGTGGCTGTTGGACAGTTTGATATGTCTAATTTTAAGAGCTCATCGAGAGATGTTTATTTTGTTAGCGACTCTAATGCAATAGACCCTTCATTAACAGGTTTCTTCCAGAAGTTATTAGACACCTACCATGGTAGTAATAGCGGTGATAGAATAACATATGGCACTACGCTATGTGGTTATGGTTGTTCAGACCACAGATTCTGGTTTGAGAATGGTTACAAAACGGCATTCCCTTTCGAATCTTCTTTTTCCGATTTTCAAAGAAATAATTTTATTTACCACAGAACGAATGACCTTATGAGAAATGTGCCAGGAGGCGATGCGAGTCATTCTTTTAAATTTGCTAAACTGGCTGTAGAATATTTAATTGAAGTTGCTAAAAAATCGAAAACCTTATCTTCTCCAGAGTTTTCTCAAGAAGGTTACGAGCTTTATGTGATTAACGACCATTTAAAGTTTAAGTCTCAGCCATCAAGTTCTGCTATAAAGTCGCTTGTAATATTCGATGTTACTGGAAAAAGAGTCCTAAAAAATAAAAACCTAGGAAATAAAGGAAGTGTTTCTCTAAATGGGTTTTCTGCTGGCGCCTATGTGGTAAGTTTAGAATTAGAAAACAAAAAAGAGATTTCTAAAAAGGTGATATTAAATTAAGAACACCTTTTGCGTCTTAAAAGATTCTGAATAATATTAGAAAGATGATCATATACTTAATATGGTCATCTTTTTTTAAATAAACCTGATTTCTATGTAATAAAATTTACGTAGTCAGATTGACTTTCGATAGAAAATGGTATCGAAGACCAATAAATTTTCAATCAAAAGCCTAATTTCGATACCATTTTTCTTCGTTTCACTTTGAAAAACCACTCAATTTGATGGCTTTTTCATTCTAAACCTTAGATTGAACTCACGTTATTTTAGAATCATACAAGTGTATAATAATGATTTAACTATGGCGATTAAAAATATAAGTGGGTGTCACTAAACATCATCATAATCTACTTTTATAGAGGCTGAG
>CALDCO010000111.1 GCA_937937185.1 uncultured Flavobacteriaceae bacterium | reverse complement strand
CTGGATAAAATACAATGGAAAAGGGAGAAAGGTGCTAAATGCAAGATTTAATAAAAAGAAATCGCCAAATTATAATATTGCTATTCTATTTCTGTTGCCTATAGCGAGTATAGTTCTGGGACTAATTATACTTCAAGCATTGTAAGTACAATGCATGCTATTAAATGGTTTCGCTAATGTCGCTACTTTAATTTTTTTGATTGAAAATAAACCGCTACCATTTATAGTGTCCGTCCTGAATAAAGGCTACATAATCTTAAACAATTATGTATAAGAAAGCCCTACATCTCTGTAAGGCTTTATTTTACTGTGGTCCCACTTGGGCTCGAACCAAGGACCACCTGATTATGAGTCAGGTGCTCTAACCAACTGAGCTATGGGACCGAAATTGGAGTGCAAATTTAATAGTTTTTTTAAAACTCTACAAGATTTTTATTCGTTTATCTCTTGGCACAATTCAATTAAAACCCCATTTGATGATTTTGGGTGTAAAAAAGCAACGAGTTTATTATCTGCGCCTTTTTTAGGGGTTTCGTTTAATACCATAAACCCTTCTTTTTTAAGTCGTTTAATTTCTGTGTAAATGTCTTTTACATCAAAAGCAATATGGTGAACGCCTTCTCCTTTTTTCTCTATAAATTTTGCTATGGGGCTGTCTTCCTTTGTCGCCTCTAATAACTCTATTTTATTGGGGCCCACTTTAAAAAAAGAAGTGTTTACCCCTTCACTTGCTACTGTTTCTATTTTATAATGAGGTTTGCCAAAGAGTTTTGCAAAGAGCGCATTAGAAGTCTCTAGGTCTTTTACGGCTATTCCAATATGTTCTATTTTTTTCATAATCTTCCCACACAAGGAGGTCTTTTTAGTTTTAGTTAAATCTATCTTTTTCTATTCCCACAAAAGCGAGAATCTTTTGTATGTGTTAAAAATTAACAAAAAAAGCTAACAACTTATCGCTGTAGAATCTCAGTATATTTTAATAGATCGCCCATAAACTTGGATTGTAAAGGTCTATTTTAACTGTAAAAGTAAGATAATCTTTAAATAACCACTACTTTTGTCGTATGGAAGAAGAAAGTCAGCGACAGAAAAAAATAGGATCGCTTTTACAGCGCGATTTGGTAGACATTTTACAAGGGGCTGCAACACAAGGCGGTATGCGTGGCGTTATTATATCGGTATCTAAAGTTAAAGTTACGGTAGACTTGTCTATGGCCAAAGTGTATTTAAGTATTTTCCCAAATGATAAAGCTGAAGTTTTGGTTACTGGCATCCGGTCTAACCAACCTTTTATAAAACATGAACTTGCTAAACGCACCAAAAATCAATTGCGTCGTATGCCAGAATTACACTTTTTTATAGACGATTCTTTAGAGCATATCGATAAAATTGAAAAATCCTTAAAAGGAAAAGACAATCCTATTAATAACCCCGATCTTCTTGGGCGACGTAAAAAATCCTAAATTAAAGTAGACTCTCGTTAATTATTTTGGAATAAAAGTTTAAATAACTTCAAACATTAAATGCCCATTATGGGTTATATTTGAGGCATGAATTTCTCACTTTTCATTGCAAAACGTTATTTACGCTCTAGAAGTAGTAGTAATGCGATTAATTTTATATCAATTATTGCTGTTGTTGGTGTTATTTTAGGGGGCATGGCACTTTTTATTGTGATGTCTGGTTTTGCAGGATTAAAAGCTTTTACTCTTGAGTTTTCGACGATTATTGACCCCGATTTAAAAGCCGAAACCGTTATTGGCAAATCTTTTGTCTTAACAGAAGAGGCTGAGACTAAACTCAAAAATATAGAAGGTATTGTTTCCTATTCAAAAATTATAGAAGAACGTGCTTTAGCTTCATTTGATGGGAATACCCATCCGTTGTTTTTAAAAGGTGTTGATGAGCATTTTCCTATTGTAAACCCTATTGACTCTATAGTGTCTGAAGGCGCATGGATGATTCCGAAAACCAAACAAATAGTTATGGGTTGGGGTATAGCCAATAGCTTATCGATTGGCATTTTAGATTACGGTAAAAGCGTAAAACTCTATGTGCCAAGACCAGGTAAAGGACAAATCACTTCAACAAAACAGGCTTTTAAAGAATTACACGTACAAAATGTTGGTATTTTTGAAGTGAACGAAAATCTTAATAATAATTATGTTTTTACAACGATTGAAGTCGCCAGAACGCTATTAAGTTACCAAGCTAATCAAATCACAGACCTAGAATTTAAGCTTGCCGAAAATGCTGAAGAGGAAAAGGTTATTGCTCAAATTCAAAACATTTTAGGCAATAAGGTTTCGGTTAAAAATAGAGAAGCGCTTAATGAATCTTTACATAAGATGCTTAATATTGAACATCTATTTGTTTATCTCATATTTACTTTAGTACTTATCATTGCATTGTTTAATATTATTGGCTCTATAATAATGATGATTTTAGATAAAAAACAAACCTTAAATACACTTTTTAGTTTGGGGGCGACCGTTAAAGACATTCAACGTATCTTTTTTCTTCAAGGCACATTAATGACTGTTATTGGTGGTATTATAGGCTTATTATTAGGCACTATTATTCTTTTTATTCAACAAAAGTTTGAACCTATAATGCTCACCAATTCATTAGCATATCCTGTGGTTTTTAAAATAGAAAATTTAATCCTTGTTTTTATAACAATAACGGTGTTTGGTATTATAGCCTCTAAAATTGCTTCAGTTCGCATCAATAAAAGCTTAGTAAAAATTGAGTAGAATGAGATCTAACTTGTCAACTAAGAAAGGAATTTCAAAGTTAAAACAACATAACATCAAATACTAGACACTTAGAACAAAATACTATAAGCTAAATTGATAGTCTCCAAAATCCTTTAAAACAGTATCAAACGCAGCAAATACATCTTTAGCCGCATCGCTAGTCACCATTTTCATTCGGAGTTCTTTAAAATGAGGAATTCCTTTAAAATAATTAGTATAATGCCTTCGGGTTTCGAAAACGCCTAAAATTTCACCTTTCCAATCTATAGCCATTTGTAAATGACGCCGTGCGGCCTCGACCCGTTCTTCGATGGTTACAGGTGCTAAATGTTGTCCAGTTTCAAAAAAGTGCTTTACCTGTTTAAAAAACCAAGGGTTTCCTATAGTTGCGCGACCAATCATAGCACCATCTAAACCATATTTATCACGCATTTCCATAGCACGTTCTGGGCTAGTAACATCGCCATTACCAAATACTGGAATATGCATTCTTGGATTGTTTTTAACCGCAGCAATGGGTACCCAATCGGCATCGCCTTTATACATCTGTGCTCTGGTTCGGCCGTGAATGGCGATGGCTTTACAACCCACATCTTGCAAACGCTCGGCCACCTCAACAATTTTTATAGAATCATGATCCCATCCCAATCGAGTTTTAACAGTAATGGGTAAATGTGTACGCTTTACCATCGCTTCTGTTAAAGACACCATTAAATCAATATTTTTTAAAATTCCTGCCCCCGCTCCTTTAGAAACTACTTTTTTTACTGGGCAACCAAAATTAATATCAATAATATCGGGTTTAGAACGCTCCACAATATCAATGGT
>CALDCO010000110.1 GCA_937937185.1 uncultured Flavobacteriaceae bacterium | reverse complement strand
ATAAACTAAAGATGGCACAAATATAATCGAATTTTAAGGGTTTCTCCTGTTTATTTTTTATCAAAAGAATAAACAATTATGGCTTTTGGATTAATCGTATTTTCAAAACAAATTGGTAACTTGTACGCTATTAATCTAAGCTATTGAAAAAGACTATTCATATTTCATTATTATTGGGCTTGTTTTTCATGTTTAATAGTGTTCTTGCTCAACAGTTAACAATAAGTGGTACTGTAATTAATAATCTAAATGAGCCATTGCCTTATGTTAATGTTTTAATATATAAAGGAGAAACGCTCATTACAGGAACCAGTACAAACGATAATGGTGCTTTTATTTTTAATAATTTAGAGGCTGAAAACTACACTTTAAAAGCCAGTTTTATTGGATTTAAAGGCTATACTGAAGCTTTAAAACTGTCGCAAGATACCTCTTTAAAACCCATCACATTAGAAGAATCAGCAGAAGCTTTAGATGAAGTTGCTATTAGTTATAAAAAACCCACACTTAAAAAAGAAGCCGATCGCTTAGTTTTTAACGTGGCTAATACCGCTTTAAGTGAAGGCACAACATTAGAAGTTTTAAGTAGAACACCCGGAGTTGTAGTGGTTAATGACGAAATAAAAGTTAGAAATGCCCAGCCTACCATTTACATAAACGATAGAAAGGTAAACTTATCTCAAGAAGATGTTATTCTACTTTTACAAAACGCCCCAGCAAATACGATTCAAAAAGTAGAGGTTATTACTAACCCTTCTTCTAAGTACGACGCAGACAGTGGCGTTGTGATTAATATTGTGATGTCTAAAAATGTAATCGCAGGGTACAATGGCAGTTTATATTCTAATTATACACAAGGGGTGTTTCCTCAATATAGTTTTGGAACGGCTAATTTTTATAAAACAAAAAAAATAAATGTTTTTGCCAACTATAACTACAGTCAAAAAAAAATAAATAGGGAAAATTTAAGCCTTGTAAATTATCAAAATAATGGTGTTTTAGATGAACAATGGACTTCTAATTTTGATCGTAATACTACTTCGGAAACACATAACTTAAGTTTTAATTTCGATTATGATATCGATGATAGAAATAGGTTAAGCGTGACCTCAAATGTATTGTATTTGCCTTATTTTAATTACATAACCAGAGGAGAAACAGAGGTGCTTAATGCGTTTAATGTTTTAGATTTTAGGTTTAATTCTCGAAACTTATCTAGAGATGAAAAACATAATTTTGGAGCTGATTTAGACTTTGAGCATCAATTTGAAAATAAAGCCAAACTGTCTTTTAATGCTCACTTTACAGATTATGCTTATGTTAGAGACCAATCGCTAAGGAGTAATTATTTTCAAGCCAATAATACTTTTGATTTTAGTACGGCTTTTAATACCGATATTAACCAAGATTCCAATATTTTAGCAACCAAGATAGATTACGAGTTACCCATAAATGAGAGTACGACATTCGCTATGGGTTTAAAATCTTCTATTATTAATATAGAAAATGACATCATTCAATTTGATATTGATACTAGTTCGGGTTCGCAAACTGTAAACACCAACAATTCCAATATTTTTAATTATGATGAAAATGTGTTTGCTGCCTATACGAGTTTAAATAAAAGATGGGAAAAATGGGCCTTATCATTGGGCTTAAGAGTCGAGCAAACCGATATTGAAGGCGTAAGCGTTAATGAAACAAACACACAAGATTATTTTGAATGGTTTCCTACATTTAATCTAAGTTATCAAGCGTCAAAAAAAGTGTATTTATACACCAATTATAAGCGCAGTATCACCCGACCAGATTATCAACTTTTGAATCCCTTTAACTTCTTTTTAACCGATAATATTATCGTTTCTGGGAACCCTAATTTACAGCCATCGTTTACTAATTCTTTTGCTATTGGAACAACACTTTCCGATCAATATACCATTGAAGCCTTTTACTACAAAACAAATGATCAATTTTTTGAGTTGCCCCTTCAAGACAATTTAAATACGATAATACGGTATTCTCCAGCTAATATAAGCAATACTACAGAGTTTGGTGTTTATTTCTTAAGTTACTTTCAAATCGCTGAAAATTGGTCGTCTTATTTTTTATCGGGCACCTTAAATACTGGAAATAAAGCCTTATTCAATTCTAATTTGGTCGATCAAGAAGTCATAAGTCGCGATCTTTGGTATGGCTATTTAGAGGCGAATAACGATTTTACTTTTTTAAAAGACAAAAGCTTAACAGTAAGTTTTTCTGCATTATATATAGGAAAAGACATACAAGGTTTTAGAGAATCGGAAGGCACATTAACAACCAATTTATCGTTTAAAAAAACGATGTTTAATAAAAGAGCAGTAGCCTCTTTAGCATTTGCCGATTTATTTAATACCCAAGATTTTAATGTCGTTTTTAAGTTTTTAAACCAAGACAGTTCTAATTTTACTAATCATGATAATCGCTATGTTAAATTAGGTTTTAGGTATAAATTTGGAAACACAAATTTA
>CALDCO010000109.1 GCA_937937185.1 uncultured Flavobacteriaceae bacterium | reverse complement strand
TGAAGTAACATTAAATAATGAAACAGCAAATCGGCACTTTCGTTTAGGAACAAATGATCGTCATTATCCTTTGCCTCAATAACCACTTCAACAGCCTCCTCTCCCACTTTTTGAGCAATCTTATTTATCCCTTTTTCAAATAGAGAGGCGACATACGATTTTTCTCCAGAAGCATTGGTTCTTCTGTCTTCAATGATGCTTTCTAATTTAGATATAAAGCCAAAGTTAGCATTGTTTTCTTCAGCCCAACAAGTAGCTGTCCCTTTATGGCAAGTTGGTCCTTTTGGATGTACAGTAATTAGTAAGGTATCGTTATCACAGTCGGCTTTTATGTCTACCAAATCTAAAAAATGACCACTCTCCTCCCCTTTGGTCCATAAACGCTGCTTTGTTCTGCTAAAAAAAGTAACCCGCTTTGTTTCTTTGGTTTTTTTTAAAGCTTCTGCATTCATATATCCTAACATTAATACATTTTTAGTATTAACGTCCTGAATAATTGCGGGTACTAATCCCTCATTACTTTTATTAAAATCGATTGTCATTTTTAATATGTTCTTTTCTTACTTATTATTTAACGCACCAAACATGAATTGACCAAAATAGACTTATAATCTTACAGCAATATCATTTTCTTTTAATGTTTCTTTTAATTGTTTAATAGGTATTTCTCCAAAATGAAAGACACTTGCGGCTAAAGCAGCATCCGATTTTCCTAGTTTAAAGGTGTCTATAAAATGCTGAATTGTTCCTGCGCCACCAGAGGCAATTATGGGGATATTTAATTCTTCAGACAATCGGGCTAAGGCCTTATTTGCAAAACCTGCTTTAGTACCATCATTATTCATAGAGGTAAATAGTATTTCTCCAGCACCTCTAGTCTCTACCTCTTTGGCCCAACTAAATAAATTTAATTTTGTTGGAATGCTTCCGCCAGCCAAATGCACTAGCCAATTACCATCTATTTGCTTCGCATCAATAGCAACAGTAATACACTGATTCCCAAATTTATTAGACAATTCATTAACCAGTTCTGGTCGTTTTATTGCTGAAGAATTTACAGAAACCTTATCGGCTCCAGCCTTTAAAAGACGATCGACATCCTCAATAGAGGAAATACCACCACCAACAGTAAAAGGGATATTCACTTGTTCAGCGACCTTTAATACCATCTCTAAAGTGGTATTGCGCCCTTCTAAAGTTGCAGAAATATCTAAAAACACCAATTCATCTGCTCCTTTTTCAGCATATTGTTTTGCCAATTCTACAGGATCACCAGCATCAATTAGGTTTACAAAATTGACACCTTTAACGGTTCTTCCATTTTTAATATCTAAACACGGTATTATTCTTTTTGTAAGCATATTAGTATTTCTATTTAAAAAGAAATCTCTTGTTTTTGACTGGTATTATTCTATTCATAAAAATTCTTGTAGACTTAGAAATATTATATAAATTGTTCTAGCTCTTGTAAGCTAATTTTATTCTCGTAAAGGGCTTTGCCAATTATAACCCCTTCACAACCCAAGGCTTCTAATTTTGGAAGTTCATGGAGTGCAGAAATTCCCCCAGAGGCAATAAGTTTAATTGATTGACCTTTACTTACATTACTACATTCGTTGATAATTCGTTTGTAGAGATCGAAAGCAGGGCCTTGCAACATCCCATCTTTTGCTATATCTGTACAAATAACGTATTGTATGCCTTTTTTTTGATAGTGTTTTATAAAAGGAACCACTTCTTTACTACTTTCTTCTTGCCAACCGCTAATGGCTATTTTTTCATGATTACAATCGGCACCTAAAATTATTTTTTGAGACCCGTATTTTGAAACCCAACCTTCAAAAGTTTCAGGATCATTTACAGCAATACTACCCCCAGTTATTTGTTTGGCTCCAGAATTAAAAGCGATATGTAAATCTTCATTCGTTTTTAAGCCGCCTCCAAAATCTATTTTCAAACTCGTTTTAGAGGCAATTTGTTCTAATACTTTATGGTTCACAATATGTTTCGCTTTGGCACCATCTAAATCTACTAAATGCAAATATTCTATTCCTGCAGCTTCAAATTGCTTGGCAACTTCTAATGGATTTTCATTATATACTTTTTTGGTATCGTAATCGCCCTTGGTTAATCGAACACATTTTCCATCTATAATATCTATTGCTGGTATTATCTTCATTATTTTAGCTTTAGTTTTTTAGCGTTTAGCAAATCGCAAAAAGGCTTGTTTATAACTGTAAAAAATTTTTTAATAGTTGTTCACCAGCTAAGCTACTCTTTTCTGGATGAAATTGAACCCCATAAAAATTATCTTTTTGCAAGGCGGAAGCATAATCAAACTCATAATTTGTAACGGCTATTGCTTCTGTACAGTTTTCGGCATAATAACTGTGCACAGAATACATAAACGCATTATCATTTATGCTTTTAAATAAATCTGATTTTAAATTGGTAATTGTATTCCATCCCATTTGTGGCACTTTTACTTGGTTTGAAAAACGTTTAACCGCCACATTAAAAACACCCAGCCCTTCTGTAGCATTCTCTTCAGAGTGATTGCAAAGCAATTGCATGCCTAAACAAATTCCTAAAACAGGTTGTTTAAGTTTTGGAATAATTCGATCTAAGCTACTTTCTTTTAACATTTTCATTGCAGAGCTTGCTTCACCAACTCCAGGAAAAATCACTTTATCTGCATTTTTTATATCGTCAGGATCACTAGACAAAACGGCTTCAACGCCTAAGCGTTTAAAAGCAAACTGTATGCTTTTAATATTTCCAGCTCCATAATCTATAATTACTAGTTTCATTTTTTAATTTTTAGTACCTGACTTTTATCAAAAGAAGAAGTGTCTATTTACAATACGCCTTTTGTTGACGGTAAAATCATTTTTTCTACATCCTGCTTTACTGCCATTTTAATGGCTTTAGCAAAGGCTTTAAATATGGCCTCAATTTTATGATGCTCGTTAGTGCCTTCAGCTTTAATATTTAAATTGCATTTAGCGCCATCGCTAAACGATTTAAAGAAATGATAAAACATTTCTGTTGGCATTTTTCCTATCATTTCGCGATTAAATTCTGCTTCCCAAACCAACCAATTTCTGCCTCCAAAATCGATAGCGACTTGCGAGAGACAATCGTCCATAGGCAAACAAAAACCGTATCGTTCTATGCCTAATTTATTTCCTAAAGTTTTTGCAAACACTTCGCCTAAAGCAATGGCAGTATCTTCAATAGTATGGTGTTCGTCTACTTCTAAATCGCCTTCTACTTTAATCATTAAATCTAATTGACCATGCCGTGCAATTTGATCTAACATATGATCGAAAAATGCAATTCCTGTATTAATGTTACTTTTCCCGGTGCCATCGAGGTTTAGTGTAATTGCTATTTTGGTTTCATTAGTATTTCTTACGATACCGCCTGTGCGATCTTCGATTTTTAAAAACGCATAAATTTTTTCCCAATCGTTACTTTCTAAAGCAATATAATCGTCTAATTCACTGCGTTTTACTGTTATTTCATCTGTGCCAAGATGTGTTTCATCATTAATATAGATGCCTTTCGATCCAAGGTTTTTAGCCAACTCAATGTCGGTTAAACGGTCGCCTATTACAAATGAATTGGCCAAGTCGTAGGCTTCAGAAAAATACTTTGTTAATAAACCTGTATTGGGTTTACGCGTAGGTGCATTGTCTTTTGCAAAAGTAACATCAATAAATTGCTCTTTAAATACAATGCCTTCGGCCTTAAACGTTTCAATTATAAAATTATGAACGGGCCAAAATGTACTTTCTGGAAAATCATCTGTTCCTAAGCCATCTTGATTAGTAATCATTACGATTTCATAATCTAGTTCTTTAGCAATTCTACTTAAATATTGAAAAACTTTAGGATAAAAGGTTAATTTTTCAAACGCATCAATTTGCTCATCTGATGTTTCTTTAATAATAGTCCCATCTCTATCTATAAATAGTACGCGCTTCATTTATAATGTTTTTAGTGTATTTATTAATGTCTCATTCTCTTTGGCAGTACCTACTGTAAAACGCAATGTGTTTTCACATAAGGGTTGCGTAGTTCTGTTTCGTATAACAATTCCCTTTTCTATTAACGCCTTGTAACGTTTATTGGCGTTATCTGTTTTAACGAGCACGAAGTTAGTCTCTGTAGGATAAATTTTAGTTATAAATGTAATGTTTTTTAATTGAGATAGTAAGCGTTCTCGTTCTTTAATAATATCTCTTACTTCATTATTTACTTCATTTATCTTCAGCAAACGCGCTATGGCACGTTGTTGTGTTAATTCGTTAACGTTATAAGGGGGTTTTATTTTATTTAAAATTGAAATTATAGCTTCTGAAGCATAGCAAATGCCTAATCGTATCCCTGCCATGCCATAGGCTTTAGATAAGGTTTGCGTTACAATTAAATTAGGGAATGCTTCTAAACGCTTTAACCAACTTTCTTGTTTAGAAAAATCGATGTACGCTTCATCGATCACTACAATACCATTGAACTCATTTAATAATTGTTCTATTTTACGACTATTAATACTGTTCGCCGTAGGGTTATTTGGTGAACAAATAAACAGCAACTTAGAATTGGGATTAATCGCTTTTAAAATGGCATTGACATTGGGTTGAAAATCTTGATTAAGTGGAACCTTAATGAGTTTAATATTATTAATATGTGATAACACTTCATACATCCCATAAGTAGGTGGTAATGAAATAACATTATCTTGATTGGGCTCACAAAAAGCTCTAAATATAAGGTCTAATACTTCATCGCTACCATTACCTAATAGTATATTGCTTGTCGAAACGCCCTTTATGGAGCTTAACAATTGTTTCACCTTGTCTTGTTTTGGGTCTGGATAGCGGTTTACCCCATTTTGAAACGGGTTTTCATTGGCGTCTAAAAAGATCATGTTATCTGCAGTGCCTTGAAACTCATCTCGCGCTGAAGAATAGGGCTTTAATGCAGCGACATTAGGTCTTATTATTTCATTGATGTTAAATTTTGTATTCATGTTGTGCTCGCAAAAACGGTATCGATTTGTTACTATTCTTATACTTTAAAAATTACTTAATTTTTTATATCGTTTAACCTAATGGTTACCGCATTTTTATGTGCTTGTAAGCCTTCAGCTTCAGCCATTAACTCAATCGTATTGCCAATATTAACAAGACCTTCTTTTGTTATTTTTTGAAATGTAATACTTTTTGTAAAACTGTCTAAATTAACACCTGAATATGCCTTTGAGAACCCGTTAGTTGGCAAAGTATGGTTTGTCCCAGAGGCATAATCGCCAGCACTTTCCGGAGTATAATTTCCAATAAATACAGAGCCTGCATTTACTATTTCATTTACAAATAAGGCTTCGTTTTTTAAGCAAATAATAAAATGTTCGGGGCCATATTCATTAATTAATTCTAAAGCAATCGCATCGGTTTCAACAACTATTAATTTTGAATTTGCTATCGCTTTTTCGGCAATGGTTTTTCTTGGTAATACCTCCAGTTGTTTTTCTATTTCTTTTTCAACACTTGCAATAAGTTTTTTTGAAGTAGAGACTAATAGCACTTGGCTATCTGTACCATGCTCAGCCTGACTTAATAAATCTGAAGCCACGTAAGCAGCATTTGCAGAATCATCGGCAACCACTAATAATTCGCTTGGCCCTGCAGGCATGTCAATCGCCACTCCAAATTTAGTGGCTAATTGTTTCGCTACAGTTACAAACTGATTGCCTGGACCGAAAATTTTATAAACCTGAGGAATCGAGGCGGTACCAAATGTTAATCCAGCGATCGCTTGAATCCCTCCTACTTTTATAATTTTAGTTGCTCCGCATAATTGAGCGGCATATACGATTTCATTTGCAATTTTTCCCTCTTTATTTGGTGGCGAACATACTATTAATTCTTTACAGCCAGCAATTTTAGCAGGTATAGCCAGCATTAATACTGTAGAAAACAAAGGGGCAGTACCTCCAGGAATGTATAAGCCTACTTTTTCAATAGGTCGTTTCTCTTGCCAACACGACACTCCCGGAGCGGTGTCTACAGCGACTCTTTTCGTTATTTGTGCTTTATGAAACGTTTCTATATTCTTTTTAGCTTCCTGAATGGCTTCTTTTAATGATGTAGGAACAGCTTTAGAAGCGTCTTCTATTTCTCTAGCAGTAACTAACATGGTATCTAGAACAACGCCATCAAAACGTTGCGTATATTTAGAAATAGCACTATCACCATTGGTTTTAACTGCTTTAAAAATTTCAGTAACGGTGGTTTCTATAGCTTCAACCGTTTGCGTTGGACGTTTTAAAACAGATGGCCAAGTTGATTTTTCTGGATTAATTATCGTATTCATTTTATGCTCGAGAAAGCGAGCCGCTTTATATTAATTTATAATACCATTTTTTCTATAGGACAAACCAAAATGCCTTGTGCACCTTTGTCTTTTAATTCATCGATAACCTCCCAAAACTTGTTCTTATCGATAACAGAATGAACAGAACTCCACCCGTCTTCTGCTAAGGGTAGCACCGTTGGACTTTTCATACCGGGTAAAACACTTATAATTTCTTTAAGCCTATTATTTGGTGCATTTAATAAAATATATTTAGAGTTTCTCCCTTTTAATACCGATTGGATTCTAAATTTCAATTTTTCTAAAAGCTGCTTATTCTCTGTTGAAATCTTTGGAGAAACCGCTAATACCGCTTCCGATTTTAATAAGACTTCCACTTCTTTTAAATTATTTTTAAAAAGGGTACTCCCACTTGAAACAATATCACAAATACCGTCTGCCAAGCCTATATTTGGTGCGATTTCTACTGAACCATTAATAATATGTAAATTAGCAGTAATGCCATTTTTCTTTAAAAATTGATTTACCGTATTTGGGTAAGACGTTGCGATGCGCTTGCCTTCTAAATCTTTTAAGCTGCTTGCCTCAGAGTCTTTAGGCACCGCAATAGATACCTTGCACTTAGAGAACCCTAAACGCGTTACCGTAGCAATATCTTCTCCTTTTTCTATTAAAACATTCTCACCAATAATGGCGATATCAACAACACCATCTCTTAAATATTGCGGAATGTCTCCATTTCGTAAATAAAAGACTTCTAAAGGAAAATTTCTTGCCATGGCTTTTAATTGGTCTTTTCCATTATCTATAGAAATACCAATATCTTTGAGGATTCGCATAGAATCTTCGTTTAATCGTCCAGATTTTTGAACTGCTATTTTTAATGTATTCATAATAATGCCCGAGAAAGCGGGTGTCTTTTTTTAATTATTTATTTTTTGCTAAGGCGGAAATAAATAAAGGTTCCCGCTTTAGCAGGAATACAAAAACCCGCTTGATTAACTCAAACGGGTCTTAAAATATGTTGATTTTATTCAATACATCTTCAGCTCGCTTGAAGGCAAGTATGAAAATGGTGATGATGTAATTGAATATAATTCATTTCTATTTAAATTGATGATCAAAGATTCAAAAATAATATTTATATATCCTAAGAATTTTTAAATTATTTGACAAAGCACTTTTTTTACAGTTAAAATGCAATAGCCTTTTTACCACTACTGATTACCAAGTATTATTGGCATTCCAGAATCTCCTGAACCAATAACAATAACTTTACTATTAGACGATTCAGATAATTTTACGGTGGCTTCAATGCCTTTGTCTTGCAAAATTTTATCGGTTAACGAGGCGCTTAGTAATTTATTTGCATCTGCCTTACCTTTGGCTTCAATTATCTGTTTTTCAGCTTCTTTAGCTGCTGTTACCAATCTAAATTCATACTCTAAAGATTCTTGCTCTTGCTTTAATTTACGCTCTATTGCTTGTCTAATGGTTGGTGGCAGTTGTACATCTTCAACTAAAACCCGTTTTACTTTTAAGTATTGTCCGTTTAAAAGTTTAGTGACTTCGTCTAAAATTTCCTGTTCAATAACATCTCTTTTACTCGAATATAATTGTTCTGGTGTATATCGCCCTACTACACTTCGCGCAGCAGCATTAATTGCGGGATCTAATAACTCCCGCTCGTAATCTTCACCTTTGGTTTTTATTAAAAGCCCCAACTTACTGTATTCAGGCTCATACCATACCGTACCGTTTACTTTTACTTCTAATCCATTTACAGAAAGCACATTCATTTGGTCTGAAATGGACTGCTGACGTACTTTTCGAATGATCATGTCGTTCCAAGGCGCAACAATATGAAACCCTTCGCCATAGGTTTTTTCTGTATTTATTCCATTTCCTAAGCGCTCAAAAATGACACCGCCTTCACCGGGACCTATGGTTACCGCTGATTTAACTATTAAAATGAGTAAAATTATAATTATTACGACTAGTGGCAATCCTATTTTTGGTAATTTATCCATTGTTTTTATTTTAAATTAATCCGTTATATTTTCTTAAAAACCATTCGATCGCTAAAGTTAAAGCAATTAGAAATAATAAATAGTTCCAATCGATCAAAGGTACAGTATTTTTTGTGCTTTTTTGAATGGGTTTATAGCGATTATCATTAGTTAAATCGTTAACTATTTGATTAGGCTTGGCTATAAAATAGTCTTTACCCTTACTATTAGTAGCTAATTGTTGAAGCTTAGCGACATTCGCATTTAAAAATTGTTGTTCTACACTGTATTCTAATATTTTAAACGTTCCTGATTTTGAAATCGACTCATTTGTGGCTTTAACAGTGAAACTATAATCTGCCGCAGGTAGACTAGATAAATCGACTTGATAATTATTATTTCTCAGTATTAAGGGCAATGTGGTTAGGCTTCCACTATTTTTGTCTTTTACAGTAATATTTAATGTTTCATTAGCATCAAATTCGTAGTTTTTATTAAAAAACTGAGCCTTAATAATCACATTACTATTGCCTTCATAGAAGGATTCGTATTCTACATTTAAACGGTTTTTTCTTTTATTGGAACTTAAATACTGTACTATTTTACCCATGAAATCATCAAAGCCTTCAAAGTTTTTTTGGTTTAAGTAGCTTTGAGCCCTCCATTTCCATAGGTTTTCACCAAATAAAATGGCTTCCCGTCTTCCATTGGTTTCAAAAGTTGCTAATAATGGCTCTTGAGTGTCTATACCATTTACACTTTTGTATAGTATGGTTTGTATGGGCATCTCAAATTGAGGCGTCCCAAAACTAGAATGTAAAGGCGGAAAGGAGTTAAATTCTAAATCGTCAATGATAAACGCATTGTAATTGGTGTTTAAAGTGGCTTGATAATCTTCGGTTTGGCTTGTTAAATCTGAGGCATACGTTTTACTCGTTGCATTTAAAAAGCGCCAATCTGTTTTTGGACCAGTAATAACAAATTTATTTTTATTTTGAGTGATTAGTGCTTGATACAATGACTTAAATGAATTGTTTGGTTGATATATTATAACCAATTGAAAATCATTTATTTGGTCTAAAAATTCATTAGGCTTAAAAAACGTAACTGCTCGCTGTTCGTTTGCTTCAATACTCTTTTTCAGTGCGCCAAGGTCTGGATGCGTTACAGTGCTTACAAGTGCTACTTTTGTTTTCTGATCTATAACTTCAACTGCAAAATTCTTATTATTATTTATTTTATTTTTTTCAGAATTTAATGGCACAATTGTCGCTTTGTAACTTTGAACTCCCACCCTACTGGCTGGCAATGTAAAGTTTAAAACTTGAGCATTATCTGTTTTGTTAAAGCCAAGGACTTTAGAAAATACTGTTTTATTTCCAACAGTAACTATAAATTTAGAGTTTACCAGTTCATTTCCGTTATACACGACGATCACCTCTACAGGAAACTTATTTTTTAAATAAGCGTATTTATTTACGTTTAATTGGCTAATTTTTAAGTCGCTATAAGTTATAGTATCCCCCAATATCACTGGATAAATGGACTGCTTGTATTTTTTTGCTGAAAAGCCATAATCGTTTCCATAAGTTTGATTGCCATCTGAAATAATGATGGTTGGTGAGAGCGTGTTTTTATAAATTTCAGTTAGCCCTCTAAACGCTTTACTTATATTCGATTGTTTTTCATTAAAATGTATTGAATCGGAAGTATTTAAAGCCGCTCCAAAAGAATAAAAATCTAAATTAAACCGTTCGTTTATCGCTTTGTTTGTCTTTAAGGAGGCGATAAAGGCTTTTGCATTATCACTTTGGTTTAAGTGTTTAACAGAAGCCGAATTGTCTACCGCAACCACCAAGTTTGGTTTTTCTGTATAAACTTGTATGCTATCAAATTTTGGGTTAATTAATAAGAGTAAGGTAAAGAAAACAGATAAAAAACGTAAAAAAGCAAATAATGAATTTCGTTTAGAATTATTTTTCGTTTTGTATTTATATTGGAATAGCGCCAACAACAACGCTAGTATTCCTGCAAGTATAATGTATAAAAGAGTTTGTGAACTCATTAAATGATATTAGTTATTACTAAATACAATCTTTTCTTACTTTAACTTCATTAAGTCATCACTTTTTACTAAAATTAGTATTTATTAAGTGAGCATACCGCCATCTACATTAATCGTTTGCCCTGTGATATAGGCACTCAAATCACTAGCTAAAAATACACAAACATTAGCTACATCTTCTGGTGTTCCGCCTCTTTTTAGCGGAATGGCACTTCTCCAGCTTTTCACGGTATCCTCATCGAGCTTAGCAGTCATTTCGGTTTCTATAAAGCCAGGTGCAATAACATTACTTCTAATATTACGAGAGCCCAGTTCTAATGCTACCGATTTAGAAAAGCCAATAATTCCCGCTTTAGAAGCGGCATAATTTGTTTGCCCTGCATTACCTTTAACGCCAACTACAGAACTCATGTTTATAATGGATCCTTTTCGCTGCTTCAACATGGTACGTTGTACAGCTTTGGTCATATTAAAGACCGATTTTAAATTGACTTCTATCACGCGATCAAAATCTTCTTCACCCATTCGCATTAAAAGATTATCTTTCGTAATACCTGCATTATTAATAAGAATATCTATAGAACCAAACTCAGTTAAAACATCTTCAGCTAATTTTTGAGCCTCATCAAAACTGGCCGCATTACTTTGGTAACCAATAGCCTTTATACCTTGGGCATTTAGATCTTTTTCTAAAGCTTTAGCTGCATCAACAGAAGAACTGTATG
>CALDCO010000108.1 GCA_937937185.1 uncultured Flavobacteriaceae bacterium | reverse complement strand
ACGGGGGTTAGAATTAGAGGTCTAAGTACTTTTGGAAATGGCGACCCATTATATGTTATAGATGGTGTTTTTACAAATAGTTTAAATAATATTAATCCGGGATCCATTAAAAAAATAGACATTCTTAAAGATGCGGCTTCTGCTGCTATTTATGGTTCTAGAGGATCTAATGGGGTGGTTATTATAACAACAGACAAAGGGCAATCTGGAAAAACAAAGTTTAAAGCAAGTAGCTATACGGGTTTACAGAACTCTAATCAACGCTACGATTTATTAAATACAGAACAATATGTTCAGTACATCAAGGAAATCAATGCGCAAACCGATGGTGGCGGAACCACGATAGATGTGGTTAATGATGATCCTAACTTTAATGGAAATGGCGTAGAGACCGATTGGCAAGATGAGTTTTTTAGAGCAGCTCCAATTACGAACTACGATTTTAGTGCCTCTGGAGGTGGAGAAAAGGGAACGTTTAGTTTTGGTGCAGCTCATTTTGATCAAGAGGGAATCTATATTGATACTGAATTTAGAAGACAAACCTTTAATGCCAATAGTGAGTTTAAAATAACAGACAAATTTAAAATGGGAGAAACTTTTGGTTTAGGGTTTTCTAACAGAGTTGCCCCTCAATTAAGTGATGGTCGTGAGCCGTTATTTAATATTTTGTCTTCGGCACCTTATACCCCAGTGAGAAACCCTGATGGAACATTCTCAGGTTCTACTGTTGCTGATGCTAATAACTCTAGAAACCAAATTCGTGTTCAAGATTCAGACGATAATTTAACCAAAACAACTACAGCGATAGGCTCTCTATATGGGGAGTATGAATTGTTTGATGGCTTAACTTTTAGGTCTCAATTAGGTTTAGATGCTTTTTTTGTTAGTCAAGATTTAATTTTAAGAGCTTATGATGAAGGAGGGCAATTTAGTAAGCCAGATACTAACGTGTCTAAAACTAGAACGGATAATGTGTCAACCATCTTTACTAATTCCTTAACGTATAACAAGACATTTGCTGAAAAGCATAATTTTAATGTGACTTTTGTTTCTGAACGTCAAAAAACAAATTTCGAATCAGTTACTGGAGCTAGTGTTAATGCGGTGTCTTCTCAAGTCCCTATTTTAGTATCGAGTGGTTCCTCAACAGTGAGTTCATTAGTAGAAGAAAATTTAATATCTTACTTAGGACGTTTAAATTATGGTTTTGAAGGGAAATACTTACTTTCTGCTTCTTTACGAAGTGATAAGTCTTCTAGATTTGCGCCAGGAAACCAAACAGGTGTTTTCCCTGCAGCATCATTAGGTTGGGTAGTGTCTAAGGAAGCCTTTTTAGAAAGTAGCGAAGCAATTACCAATTTAAAGCTTAGAGGGAGTTATGGAGAAACAGGAAATAATCAGATAGAACGAAACTCTTACAGAGCCTTATTAGAACCGGTATTTAATTATCCAATTGATGGCGGTTTAGTCTTGGGTACTGCACCGGGTGGTGCTACAAATTTAGATTTAACATGGGAAAAAAGTGTGAAGCAAAATTTTGGTTTTGATTTGGGGTTATGGTATGATAAAATTACACTTTCTTTCGATTATTTCAATAATCAAAACAACGATTTATTAATCAGGCAGGTTGCTCCTGGTTCGGTAGGGATTCCTGGAGGAAATAATACAGGGGGATCTGTGTCTGTAAATGCCGCAGACATTACGACTGATGGTTTAGAGTTTACTTTAGGGTATAATGATTATGAAGGCGATTTCCAATGGAATGCATGGGCAAACCTAACCAAAGCCGATAATGTTGTAAATGTAATAGGGAATGCTGAAGAAATTTTTAGAGCAAATTTTGTGCCTAGAGCAACTCCTGTAAGTAGGCTTGCGGTAGGTGAGCCAGCTTACCATTTCTATGGCTTTATGTTTGATGGTGTGTATTCTACCAATCAAGAAATTATTGATGATTTGGGTGCCGATAACTTAGATCCTAATTCTGGCGCAGCATACATTGTGCAAGAAGGCGATGTTAAATATAGAGATATTAATGGAGATGGCGACATTACAGATGAAGATCGTGTGGTTATAGGTAATCCTAATCCAGATTTTATTTATACTTTAAATTTAGGAATGAAATACAAAAAGTTTGACCTTTCTTTCTTGTTAACGGGTGTTCAAGGTGTTGATGCCTTCAACGGTAACATATACAATCTTGAATCGCAACAAATTGTATTAAATAGAGGTGTTGAAGTTTTAAACCGTTGGCAACGACCAGGCGATGTGACTAACGTGCCTAGATTTAGATTTGGTGTAAATGATAATAATGAAATTTCTTCGCGTTATATCGAAGATGCTTCTTATGCTCGTTTAAAAAACTTATCTTTAGGCTATACTTTTGATAAAGAACTTAGATCTGTTTTTAATGGAGCATTATCAAAAATTAGAATATACGCTCAATCACAGAATTTATTCACAATTACAAAGTATAGTGGTCTAGATCCAGAAATTGAGCCTTATTTTAACGCTGGAGGTAATATTGAAGGCTTAAATATAGATCGAGGAAGAGGACCTCAACCAAGAACCTTATTAGCAGGATTACAAATAGAATTTTAAAATTGCTTAGATATGAAAAAATATAGTATAAAATTAATAACACTACTGGGGGTAATGATGGTAATTTCATTGATCTCCTGTGATGATGATGTAACCGTTGTTGATCAAAATGGGATTTTACCAGAAACTTTTTTTGAAAATAAAGAACAATTAAATTCTGCATCAGCATCTTTATATGCCCATTTGCAAACACAAGGTTTGTACCAGCGCTATGCTTATATCTTACCAGATTCATTTTCTGATGAAATGGTGGCTTCAAGTGATGAGAATTTTTTACCATCTTATCAATTTAATATGTCGTCTACCTTACAGCAAACGGGTTCTTATTGGTCACAATGTTATAATGGAATTGCAAAGGCAAACTTCATTTTAAGTGAAGCGAGTTTAGCTACCATTCAAGCCAATCTTCAACTCTCTACAACAGATTACACTGAAGCTGATGCAAACAATGCTATTGGTGAGGCACATTTTATGCGAGGGATCTATTATTATTTGTTGGTAAAGCGTTATGGAGGTGTGCCAATACATGTGTTTGAAGACATTATTGGGCAGCCTAGAGCTAGTGAAGATGTCATTTATGATTTAATTATTAATGATTTTACCTTAGCCTCTCAATTATTATTTGAAAAGGGAGCTACAGAAAAAGGTAGAGCTACTAAAGGTGCAGCATTGGGAATGCTTGGTAAAGTGCATTTACATAGAGAAAACTATACAATGGCTAAAGCGGCTTTCGATCAAATTTCAGGATATAGTTTATTGCCTGCGGCGGACTACAAAGATAATTTTAACGATGCTGGAGAATTTAATGACGAATCGCTATTTGAAATTTCTTTTTCTGCAGATAATAATCCAGCAGATACTTGGACCGGAACGGGGACTGGTACAGCAGAAATTACCTTTCATGCCCAAGAATATTCTGGGTGGGGGAATTTAAGACCATCGCAAAAAATGATCGACGAATTTGAAGCAGACGATCCTAGAAAAAATATAGCAATACTAGAAGATGGGGATCCTTATGGGCCAGAAGATGTATTTACAAACTCAGCAGGAACGATATGGTATAAGTTTTCTCAGCTGTATGAAAATGAAGCAACCGTGCCAGAAGGGACGACAAATACTCGTTTTCTTCGTTTTGCCGACGTTGTTTTAATGCAAGCAGAAACAGCATTAGGATTAGGAAATATAGGAAGTGCAGAGCCTGGCGCTGTATTTTATTTAAATGAGATTCGTAACCGTTTTAGTTTACCATTATACGGTTCGCCAGAGATGGATTCAAGAGGTTTTCCTGTTGGAACTAATGATGGCGTATTTAATGCCATTGTTCATGAACGTATGGTCGAACTGTGCGCAGAACAACATCGTTTTGACGATTTAGTACGTTGGGGCTTAGATGCCACAGAATTAACGACCTATGACGATAACGATACTACTGGAAATGCAGGGCAACCAAGGCCTTACAATCCATCCGTTCACCGTTTTATGCCAATACCTCAAGGTGAAATAGATACGAATCCAAATATTAGTTCTGCGGATCAAAATCCTGGATATTAATAGTAAACTTTTATTAGATAAAAAAACAGGGGATATCCCCTGTTTTTTTATGATTTTTTTTTACTTAAAAAAATAAAAGAGTTACTATATTGTTTCTTTTAATAATGATGATAAATTGCCCTCGTTCTAATTAAAATATTGCGAAAACATTTGCTTTAGTTCTTCTAAAATAATACCAGTATTATTTTAAGATGAACGAAATTAAATAGCGGTGAGTAGTGATATGTATACAACTAAAAAATCTACTAAGGAATAAAGGATTGCTGATGTTTTATTCAATTTTTAAAATTT
>CALDCO010000107.1 GCA_937937185.1 uncultured Flavobacteriaceae bacterium | reverse complement strand
ACTAAGGCGTTTATCTCTTAGCGGGTGCAAATATATAACTCATTTATTACCCACCAAAACTTTTTGATGAAAATTTGAATTATTTTTAAACCTCGCGCTTCCTTTTAAATCACTTCCTAACCCTAGAACTTTTTCCCCTATTAACATTTATCCAAACAAAGGGACGCAAATATAAAACCCTTTTTATTCAACTCAACCCTTTTTAAACCTTTTTTTTATTTATTTTTAACAATATCACTTACTTTGTTATAATGCAGTTGGTTATCAACTTCAATATTAAGAAAACTGCCATAGCACCTTACCCTATAACACAAATCATTACCTCCAATAACTGCTTCTACTATATAGGTCCCTAATACGAATAAACGCATTCCATCTCTATGCTTCAGGCTGGTAATTGCTTAAAGAAAATCGCATTAAAAAATGATTAATGCTTTCATTGCCACAAATTAAGCCTTAGAAAATGATTACGCCTCGAAAGCAATTTAAAATATACAGTTTCAATACCTTTTAAAATTTACTCCTAGCGATGATGTGTTAAAACATAGAAAGCATTATATTGTTTACTATCAATAATTCTCATCATAATGTTCTAGTACATACTAATTAGGTTTGTGATGCCATATTATGATAACATTATACCTCTGCATATAGTTGCGTTTATTTATTCTTCCTCTTATCTTTGGCAATTGAATTATGATATTATAATATGATAAAAATCACTTTACCAGATGGCAGTGTTAAGGAGTTTGCTAAGGGAAGTACCCCTATAGCTGTTGCTAAAAGTATTAGCGAAGGTTTAGCAAGAAATGTTATTTCTGCTAGCTTTAATAATAAAATAGTTGAAAGTGTTACGCCACTGCATACTGATGGCTCACTTACTTTATTTACCTGGCAAAATAATGAGGGAAAAAAAGCATTTTGGCATTCTTCTGCTCATGTTTTAGCGCAAGCAATAGAGGAGTTATACCCTAAGGCCAAACTAACGATAGGTCCCGCCATAGATAATGGGTTTTATTATGATGTCGATTTTGGAGCAGATTCTATTTCTGACAAAGATTTTAAGACTATTGAGAACAAAATGCTTGAGATTGCTCGAGGAAAACATGATTTTAGCTTAAGATCTGTTTCTAAAGAAGACGCTTTGTCCTTCTACAAGGGCAATGCTTTTAAAACAGAATTAATTGAGAATTTAGAAGATGGCACCATTACTTTTTGTGATCATTCTACTTTCACCGATCTATGTCGTGGCGGACACATTCCCAATACAGGAATAATAAAAGCTGTAAAAGTATTATCCGTTGCAGGTGCTTATTGGAGAGGTGACGAAAAAAAGCCACAATTAACTCGCGTTTATGGCATCTCCTTTCCAAAACAAAAAGAACTTACTGAATACTTAGAATTACTAGAAGAAGCTAAAAAACGTGACCATAGAAAACTTGGTAAAGCACTTGAACTGTTTATGTTTTCGCAAAAAGTAGGTTCTGGCTTACCATTGTGGCTTCCCAAGGGAACTGCTTTGCGTGAGCGTTTAGAGAATTTTCTTAAAGCAGCACAGAAAAAAGCGGGTTATGAAATGGTTATGACGCCTCATATTGGGCAAAAAGAGCTTTACGTTACTTCTGGGCATTACGCGAAATATGGAGAAGACAGTTTTCAATCTATAAAAACGCCTAAAGAGGATGAAGAGTTTTTATTAAAACCTATGAATTGCCCTCATCATTGCGAAATATATAATAATTCGCAGTGGTCTTATAAAGATTTACCTATTCGTTATGCCGAATTTGGTACCGTTTACAGATATGAACAAAGTGGAGAGTTACATGGCTTAACTCGTGTTCGCGGTTTTACTCAAGATGATGCGCATTTATTTTGCACACCAGATCAATTAGATGAGGAGTTTAAAAACGTTATCGATTTAGTGCTTTATGTTTTTAGCGCTTTAGGTTTTGAAAACTTTACAGCCCAAGTGTCACTTAGAGACCCAGAAAACCCCGATAAATATATTGGCAGTAAAGAAAATTGGGGAAAAGCAGAACAAGCTATAATAAATGCTGCTGAAGACAAAGGTCTAGATTATGTTATTGAAACTGGAGAAGCGGCCTTTTATGGTCCTAAATTAGATTTTATGGTTAAGGATGCTTTAGGAAGAAAATGGCAACTTGGAACCATACAAGTGGATTATAACCTTCCTGAGCGCTTCAACCTTAGCTATAAAGGAAGCGATAATGAAGCCCACAGACCCGTAATGATTCATCGTGCTCCCTTTGGAAGTATGGAACGATTTATTGCCATTTTACTTGAACATACGGGAGGAAATTTTCCGCTTTGGTTAACACCAATTCAAGTTAATGTATTATCACTTAGCGAGAAATATGAAAAATATGGCAAAAAAGTTTTAAATTTGTTAGAAAATCACGAAATTCGCGCTCTTGTAGATAATCGAAATGAAACTATTGGCAAAAAAATTCGTGAAGCTGAAATGAACAAATCGCCTTTTATGATTATCATAGGCGAAAATGAAGAGAAAGAAAATAAAATATCTGTAAGAAAACATGGCGGTGAAGATTTAGGCATGATTACCATAGATGCTTTTGCAGAAATTATACAAGCTGAAATAAATAAAACATTAAAACAATTTTAATAACGTTTAACTAAAACCTTTAAAGCCATAGCAATTCGTAGAAAAAGATCGAGGGGTCCACTTAGAGTCATTAAAGAGGACCAACACAGAATTAATAGAAAAATTAGATCTGAAAATGTTCGCCTTGTAGGTGACAATGTAGAAATTGGAGTATATCCCACCAAAAAAGCTCTTGAGATTGCTGAAGAGCAAGAACTTGATCTTGTTGAAATTTCACCCAATGCAGACCCGCCTGTTTGTAAGGTCATGGATTACAAGAAATTTCTTTATGAACAAAAAAAGCGTGATAAGGCTTTAAAATCTAAAGCCACCAAAGTTATTATCAAAGAAATTCGTTTTGGACCACAAACCGATGATCATGATTATGAGTTTAAAAAGAAACACGCTGAAAAATTTTTAAAGGAAGGTGCCAAATTAAAAGCTTTTGTCTTTTTTAAAGGACGTTCGATTGTTTTTAAAGAGCAAGGTCAAATATTATTATTGCGCCTAGCGCAAGATCTTGAAGAATATGGTAAGGTGGAACAAATGCCAAGATTAGAAGGCAAGCGTATGACGATGTTCATCGCGCCAAAAAAATAGAATTTACAGCTTTCGCTTGCATCGTAATAAGCGAAAAGCACATTAATAGAGATAAATATAACTACCGATTTGATAATTATCGAATCGGTTTTATAAGTAATAGAAGCGAAGTAATAAATAACTAGGAAACAAGATGCCTAAAATGAAAACAAAATCTAGTGCCAAAAAGCGTTTTAAGCTTACAGGTACTGGTAAAATTAAAAGAAAGCACGCGTTTAAAAGCCACATCTTAACAAAGAAGTCTAAAAAACGTAAGCTAGCGTTAACTCACAGTGGATTAGTTCACGATCATGACGTTAACAGTATTAAAGAACAATTACGTTTAAAATAAATGTAAAGGTTCGGTTAAAATTATTTATAAACCCTGGAGTTAGGCTGTTAAACAAATAAGCTCAATACTATTGAGATTTAATTTTTAAACAAAAAGTGTCAATTTATTGACCGCCTGCTACAAAAAAATTTAAAATTATGCCAAGATCAGTAAATTCTGTTGCCAAAAGAGCCAGAAGAAAAAAGGTAATAAAACAAGCAAAAGGTTACTTCGGACGTCGCAAGAATGTATGGACAGTAGCTAAAAATGCGGTTGATAAAGCAATGCAATATGCTTACAGAGACCGTAGAAACAAAAAGAGAACATTTCGTGCATTATGGATTACACGTATTAATGCTGGAGCTCGTTTACACGGAATGTCTTATTCTCAATTTATGGGAAAAATCAAAGCTAATAATATCGAATTAAATCGTAAGGTTTTAGCCGATTTAGCAATGAATAACCCAGAGGCTTTTAAAGCCATCGTTGAGAAAATAAAATAAAAGGCATTTTGCCAATTGATTAACATCATTACTTCGCTTATATAAAAATCCGATTCTTAATTGAATTGGATTTTTTTATAGATGATATCATCTAAACTTTTTTAGACCATTTCTGACTTAAAAACGCGATTTCTATGATAAGAAGATTTATGTCAGTCTGAGGCTTGTGATAAAAGTTTTATCTCATGTAAGAATTTGACGTAAAATAGTGGTAGCATTTCTGTAACCTCCTTAAAAAAACAGTAGCATTTCTTTTTTTAATGAAGTGATTTAAATTTTTTGAAAAAAACGACGTATTTTTTAGCGTTATCCTGTCCTGAAGCTTAGGATATTTCAGGATCTGACTCGGTTTTGACATGATGTGATGCTGATAGACATCAGCATGACGATAATGTTTCTTTTACTATAAGGCGTTTATTCTTTCAAAAAAAGTGGTCTTTTCTTTTTTTCAATCATGGGATTAATTGCATAAAATACAAAGAGTTAAAAACACGTCAATGGTAGTGATTTTATACAGAAATTGGTATCAAAAGCCTAATTTCGATACTATTTTTATTCGTTTCACTTTGAAAAGTCAATTTGACGGCTTTTTCATACTATAGCTAAAATCAAAATTACTAACAACAATAAAGAAAGCCCGAAACAGTTGGGAAACAATTTTTCGGGCTTTCAAAAAAGACTAAATTTAACTACTAAAACTAAACTTAATCAACATTGTCATGTAAGAATGAATTATTATTTCTTAACTGTATGTCGTCATTATCATCTGTTCCTATAGTGGTTCTTGAAATATTTGTTTCTGAAGAAGAATGTTGCGTTTCTTCTAAATCCAAGCCTTGTCGTTTATAAGCAGGGGTTTTTTCGATATCATCGATCTTAGAATTATTAAACTTATAATTAAAATTCTTCATTTTCATTCTGCGCTCATCGGCACGCTCTTTAAGAATTGCTGATATAGAACTGTTTGTAGGATCCAAATCGGCTTCAGCGGGCATTTCAATTTCTTCTGCGCCATCAATTACTTTTCTTTCGAAAACAATCTCTGTATCCAATTCGGGTTCTATTTCTTCCGTAGTTGTATCCATAGGATTAATTACAGAATCGACTTCAATATAATCATCTAATGCATAACGTATTTCACCAGTTTCAGAAGATTCTGTTACAGGAATAATCTCTACAGGATCATTGACTGTAAACTGGTTTATATCATTAGTAGGCGTCTCTGTTGTGTCTTCATCTATTGCTTTGTTTTCCTCATCAATAGAAGCTTCACTTAAGGGCATATCGAACGTGAGTGTAATTTGCTGTTTTATTTCATCTTCATTAGTTAAGGTTTCCTTAGTTTCGGGTGTTGAATTAGTAATTACAAAATCGTCTTCATCATTAAAATCGACCACAACTTCTTCATAAATCACTTCCATATTTTTAATTAGCTCCTCCTTAGAAGAAGCCAATCCTAAATCATCTAAAGTAGGTGCTTTTTGTTTAACGATTTGCTCTAATTCAAATTTACTTAAACCAGAATCTTCTTCATTTAAATCTAAGGTATGTATTATTGGAGGCTCTGGTTTTTTCTTTACTTCTGTTTTAGATAATTTTTCTACAACAGGCTCTGTTTTAGCAGTTAAATTCTTTTCTAAAATTTGTTCTTCGCCTAATGAGTGAATTACTTTACGAATTTCGGTATTTGAAATCTCATCTTGTTGATCGATATCAAAGCCAGTAGCGATAATCGTTACAGCAATAGATTCTTGTAATGATTCATCTTCACCAACTCCCATAATAATATTAGCCCCATGTCCTGCTTCGTTTTGAATGTGGTCGTTAATTTCTCCTATTTCATCAATAGTAATCTCTTGAATACCTGACACAATAAGTAATAATACATTTTTAGCTCCGGTAATTTTGTTATCATTTAGCAATGGAGAATCTAGGGCTTTAGAAATGGCTTCCTGAGCGCGATTCTGACCAGAAGCCATTGCGCTACCCATAATTGCAGTGCCACTATTACTTAATACCGTTTTAGCATCACGTAAATCAATATTTTGCGTGTAGTGATGTGTTATTACCTCTGCAATACCTCTCGCTGCAGTTGCTAATACTTCGTCTGCCTTAGAGAAACCTGCTTTAAACCCTAAATTACCATAAACTTCTCGTAGCTTATTATTATTTATTACAATTAATGAATCGACTTGATCTCTAAGATTTTCTATTCCTTTTTGCGCTTGAGCGTTACGCATTTTTCCTTCAAACTGAAATGGCATGGTAACAATACCAACCGTTAAAATGTTTAATTCTTTAGCCATTTTAGCAATTATAGGAGCTGCTCCAGTACCAGTTCCTCCGCCCATTCCTGCGGTGATGAAAATCATTTTCGTATTTCCCTCAAGCATGCGTTGGATGTCATCAAAACTCTCTACCGCAGATTGTTCTCCAACATCGGGGTTTGCTCCAGCCCCTAGTCCTTCAGTTAAATTTAAACCTAACTGTATTTTATTGGGCACGCCACTATTTTGTAATGCCTGCGCATCCGTATTACAAATTACAAAATCGACACCTTTAATGCCTTGCTGGAACATGTGATTAATTGCATTACTACCGCCACCACCAACTCCAATGACTTTAATAACATTAGATTGGTTTTTTGGAAGGTCGAATGCGATGCTTTCGAATTCTTTGTCGTTGCTCATAAATTCTATTTTATTGGGTCTTTATACTCTATATTTTTTACCCTCTTATTTGTCATCAAGAAAACTTCAAACCAATAAGAAGACTAGATTTTAATTTTTTAGTCCTTTTTTGTACCCTACTCTGCATTATCTAAAAAATCTTTTACTCTTTCTGTTAATGTGTCTAAAAAAGAGCGCCTGGCTTTTTTAGGTTTCCTTTTTAGTTTGTTGGCTCTATTTTCAAGGTCTTTTTCTGAAGGCATTACCGTTTCGTTTTCATACAAAACGGCTTCTTTTTCTACCGGCAATTCTTCTTTTCGTCGTTCCTGGCGACTTAAGCCATCCATAACTAACCCAACAGCAGTTGCAAATAATGGGCTTGTAATAGCTTCATCACTTTCGCCAGCTAAATGTTCGTTAGGGTAACCTATTCTTGTATCCATCCCTGTGATGTATTCTACTAATTGCTTTAGGTGTTTCAATTGGCTACCACCACCTGTTAAAACGATACCCGCAATTAATTTCTTCTTTTGCTCTTCGTGGCCATAATTCTTTATTTCAACATAGACTTGCTCTATGATTTCTACCACACGAGCATGAATTATTTTAGAGAGGTTTTTAAGGGTTATCTCTTTTGGGTCTCTTCCTCTTAACCCTGGGATTGAAACGATTTCGTTGTCTTTATTTTCTCCTGGCCATGCAGATCCAAATTTTATTTTTAATAATTCGGCTTGTTTCTCAATGATAGAGCAACCTTCTTTTATATCTTCGGTAATCACATTTCCACCAAAAGGGATGACTGCAGTATGGCGAATAATACCATCTCTAAAAATAGCTAGATCGGTAGTACCACCGCCTATATCAATTAAAGCGACTCCTGCTTCTTTTTCTTCTTGACTCAAAACCGCATTGGCAGAGGCTAATGGTTCTAAAGTAATGCCTTCAAGCTCTAATCCTGCACTTTTTACACAGCGCCCAATATTTCTTATTGAAGAGACTTGCCCAACCACCACATGGAAATTAGCTTCTAACCGCCCGCCATACATTCCAATAGGTTCTTTTATTTCTCCCTGACCATCTATTTTATATTCTTGAGGTAGAACATGAATAATTTCTTCACCAGGAAGCATTACTAATTTATGAACCTGGTTTATTAATCGCTCAATATCCTCCTCATCAATAACCACCTCAGAGTTTGTTCTCGTGATGTAATCGCTATGTTGTAAACTCCTAATGTGCTGTCCTGCAATACCAACAGTAACACCATCGATTTTTGTAGCTGCAGCGGTTTCAGCCTCTTGTATGGCCAGTTGTATTGACTGTATGGTTTGCGTAATATTATTTACCACACCACGATGAACCCCTAAACTCTTAGATTTACCTATTCCAAGAATTTCTACTTTTCCATACTCATTTTTACGCCCAATCATTGCCACAATCTTAGTCGTCCCTATATCTAACCCAACTGAAATATTATGCTCCATAATTTATACTTTGGTACATACAACTTGATTTTCAAATTGCAAATTAACTTTACTATATTTTTTTAATGCTTTATCCTTGATTGCTTTGGCATAAAACACTTTTAAATTGCTTATTTTTTTTTCTAAATAATCAAGACGTCCTAAGTGCACTACAAAATCACATTGTCTTAACTTTAAACGAATGGTCCCTGCTTTTGTTTGTTCAACTTCAACCACATTTTTTCTCAAAAAACGATCTTCTTTAATGACACTAGCAATTTTAAAAACAGTTGACAAACGCTTCTTACTAACAACCCCTGTAACCATAGGGACTCGCTCTGTGTAATTATTTGAAAGCGGCATGTAGCCTCCCTCACTATCTATATAATACGATTGCTCTCCAATAACTCGAGCAATAGGCTTTTTTTGCTTTATTTTAGCTGAAAATTTACCATTAACACTTAAAAAAACTTCAGCAGATTTAATCATTGGGTTTGCATTCAGAGAAGCCTCTAGTTCATTCAAATCTAAAGTTTCTTTGGCTACACTCGAAGCAGCTCCCCGATTTTGTATTAACAATTTACTAACATTCGAATGCGTTATAAAAAGATTATTATCGCCTAAGAATTGAATTTCTGGAGCCATGACTTCGCGTTTGGCATTGCGTTTTGAAGCAAAGACATATAAAAACACTACGCCTCCTAACAAAACCATCATTTTTATGGGATTCCAATTAATTTTCATTACTTAATGCGGCTTTAATTTTAGAAACTTCTTCACCAATATCTCCAGCGCCAATGGTAAGAATAACCTTCGCTTTACTTTCTTTTATTTTATTAACTATCTGCTTTTTTTCAATCAATTGTTTTTTATGATTTTTTATTTTACTTAACAGTTTTTGAGAATCGACACCTTTAATTGGTAATTCTCTAGCGGGATAAATATCTAGAAGTAGCACCTCATCAAACTGCGACAAACTATTAGCGAAATCTTCCATAAAATCTCGTGTTCTAGAGAATAAGTGCGGTTGAAACAACACCAGTGTTTTATCATTAGCATACATTTCTTTAATCGCACGATATACCGCATTTATCTCGGTAGGATGGTGTGCGTAATCATCAATAAAAACGCGGTCCTTATTTTTAATTTGATAAGAAAAACGCCTTTTAACCCCTTTATAAGATGATAATGCCTTGGCGAGCTGGTTGGGAGAGCAACCGTATTCTACAGCCATCGCCAAGGCTATTATTGCATTCGACAAATTATGTCTACCTGGCAGGTTAAATTGAAATTTTTCTAAAACCTGTGTTGGTGTTTTCACATCAAACAGATAAGCCCCATTCTTTATTTTTATATTTATTGCTGAGTACTCTGAATCGTCTTCTAAGCCACAGGTAATGCCCTTAATTGGCAATCCATTTTTAACAAACAATTTTCCATTGGGTTTTATTTTTTCACTAAAATCTTTAAAGGATTGGTGTAACGCTGCAGTATTGCCATAAATGTCTAAATGGTCTGCATCCATCGAAATAATGCAAGCCAAATTTGGCGATAATGTTAAAAAGGAACGGTCGTACTCGTCTGCTTCCACTAAAGACACTTTAGACCCATTTAAAATTAAATTAGAATTATAATTTTCGCTAATTCCGCCCAGAAAAGCAGTCATCTCTACATTACATCCCTTCAACAAATGGCCTAAAATACTTGTTGTCGTTGTTTTTCCATGGGTTCCTGCGACTGCTAAACAAAAGGTGTTTTGAGTAATCATTCCTAAAATTTCCGATCGCTTCAACACCTTAAAACCTTGCGCTCTAAAATAAGTGAGCTGTTTATGTGTATTGGGCACAGCGGGAGTATAAACTACTAAAGTGGTTTCTTTGTTATAAACGGCACTATTAACTAATGAAACCGCATCTTCATAATGAATTTTAATGCCCAATGCTTCTAGACCATGAGTGATTTGAGTCGCTGTTTTATCGTATCCTGAAACCTGTTTTTTATTGGCCTTAAAGTATCTCGCAATGGCACTCATACCAATGCCACCAATGCCAATAAAATAAATAGTATGTGTATTAGATAAATTCATTTTTTAAGGTTTCAAAAGCTTTTCGACTTCATCTGCAATGTCTTTTGTAGCATTCTCTAATGCTAATTTTTTGATGTTTTCTCCTAATTGTTTTTGCCTTTCTGGCGCATTTACTAATTGGGTAAATTTATTTTTAAAATCGACCTCCAAATCATTTTGAGCAATTAAAATCGCAGCCTCCTCTTTTACTATGGCAGCGGCATTTTTTGTTTGATGGTCTTCGGCAACATAAGGAGAGGGAATAAAAATTACGGGTTTTCCAACAATACAAAGTTCTGAAACCGATCCTGCTCCTGCTCTGGAAATAATAAAATCGGCAGCAGCATATGCAAAATCCATATTATTTAAATAAGCATGTACTTGCACGTGCTTATCATTACCATAAAGTTTGTATTTCTCGTAATACAATTTACCGCATTGCCATATTACTTGTAGATTATGCGTATTAAAATAATCTAATTCACGCTTCATTAACTCATTAATGGCTCTAGCTCCTAAGCTTCCGCCAACGACCAATAGCACTTTTTTATTCTCCACCAAATTAAAGTGGCTCATCGCCGCTTTCTTTTTATTTTCACAGTTCAGTAAGCCTTGGCGAACGGGGTTTCCTGTTTTTATTATTTTCTCTTTTGGAAAAAACCGATCTAAACCATCATACGCCACACATATTTTTTGCACTTTCTTAGATAATAACTTATTGGTAATTCCAGGATAAGAGTTCTGTTCTTGAATTAAACTAGGAACGCCTTTAGATACAGCAACTTGTAATAATGGACCACTTGCAAACCCCCCTGTACCAATAACCACATCGGGTTTAAACTGTCTTACTATTTTCATAGATCGCCATAAACTACTCACCAATTTAAATGGAAATAATACATTTTTTAATGACAAACTTCTTTGAATGCCCGAAATCCATAATCCTTTAATAGTATACCCTGCTTGCGGCACTTTCTCCATTTCCATTCTATCTTTGGCGCCAACAAACAAAAACTGAGCTTCTGGGTAACGCCATCTTAACTCGTTTGCAATCGCTATGGCGGGGTAAATATGCCCTCCTGTGCCTCCTCCTGATAATATTATTTTATATGCGGATGTATGGTTTTCCATTTTATGATAGGCTATTATGCTGCTTTATTTATTAAATGATAATACTTTATTTCCCATGATGTAATTCATTTCTGTTGTTATTCTTAAACCTCTAGAGCGCTTCTGAAAGAATCTCCAAAGGATTGTTGTTACTTTTTTCACGCGTTTTAATTTCTTCTCGCTTCGAACTCACACTTAATATAATCCCTATGGCTAAGCAGGTCATCCAAATGGATGTCCCACCGCTACTTATTAATGGTAATGTTTGCCCAGTTACTGGAAACAATTCTACAGCAACTGCCATATTTATTAAAGCCTGAAAAACAATAGGTAAACCAACACCTAAGACCAATAATTTTCCAAAAATGGTTTCTGCTTTCTGCGCCACAATGACGATTCTAAAAAGCAACCACAGGTATAATAGAATTAGAAAAGCGCCACCTATTAACCCATACTCTTCAATAATTATAGCAAATATGAAATCTGATGAAGATTGGGGTAGGAAATTCTTTTGCGTACTTTTCCCTGGTCCTTGCCCCCACAACTCTCCAGAGGCTATTGCTATTTTTGCTTTTTCTATTTGATAATTGGATTCTGAATCTTCTCCGTTAGAAAAACTTTCTATTCTACTCATCCAAGTATCAATACGATTAGGCATGGCTTCAGGAAAAGCTTTAGCCACTAAAACAAACAATGCTAATCCTGCAATTCCAGAGCCAATAATAAGGAGCAAATGCCGAATGGGATACCCGCCTAAAAAAACCAAAATCACGACCATTACAAAGAGTATCGCCGTCGTTGAAAAATTAGAAGGAAGTATTAGTGCCAATATTAAAAATACAGGAATCCATAAGGGTAAAATAGAGGCTTTAAAAGGTATTACTTCATCTTTTATCTTAGACATGTACCGCGCTACATAAACCAACAAAACTACTGCAGCTAAAGTTGAAGTTTGAAACGACATGTCTACAATAGGAATACGAATCCAGCGGCTTGCATTGGACCCTTCAATGGTGGTCCCTTGAAGCATTGTTATAACCAACAACACCACTATTAAAGGCATCATGACAATAGATAAACCACGAAAATAACGGTAAGGGATTTTATGCACACCATACATTATTGCAAAACCTAAAAACAAATGCATAAAATGTTTAACGAAATAAGCAAAGGTATTCCCAGAGCCTCCTATGTAAGCTAGATTACTCGCTGCACTATAAACAGGTAAAAACGAGAATATGGCTAATAGCGCCACTATTGCCCATATTAACCGGTCTCCTTTTATATTTTTAAATAATTTCATACGCTTTGTCTTTTGGACCTCCCTCCAAAACTTGACAATTTCGTTTTAATGTTTTATTTCCTGTGTCTTCGGCTTCAGTCGGACACTATATTAATTATAAATTTCTTACCGCGTTCTTAAATTGCCGCCCTCTATCTTCATAGTTTTCAAACAAATCAAAACTTGCGCAAGCTGGCGATAACAGCACATTTTCGCCGGCTTCAGCGATCTTATAGGCTATTTTTACTGCTTCGCTCATATATTGCGTCTCCACCATAACATCTACCATATTTTCAAAATTTTCAAATAGTTTTTTATTATCAACCCCCAAACAAATAATGGCTTTTACTTTTTCATTTATAAACGGAAATAGTGTGGTGTAATCATTTCCCTTATCTGTACCGCCTACAATCCATACTGTAGCGGATTCCATGCTTTCTAAGGCATAATACGTGGCATTAACATTCGTCGCTTTAGAGTCGTTTATATACATTACTTTATTCACTTTTATGACATTTTCTAAACGATGCTCTACACCTTGAAAATTTTCTAAGCTCTCGCGAATGGTTTGTTTTCTAATTTTAAGTAAATGCGCTACTGCCGAGGCAGCCATTGCATTTTTTACGTTGTGTTTTCCTTGTAATGACAGGTTTGCTGTTGGCATAGTTAATTGTTTGTTATCTATTATTAATTTTATATGGTCATGCTCTAAATACACACCATTCTCAATCGTTTTTGATAATGAAAATGGTATTAATGTAGACTGAATGTGATGTTTGTTTATGTAATTAGTAATAACTTCATCGTCTGCATCATAGATTAAATAATCGTCTTTTGTTTGATTTTTGGTTATTCTAAACTTTGATGCGATATAGTTTTCAAATTGGTAGTCATACCGGTCTAAATGATCTGGCGTAATATTGGTTATCACCGCTATATGAGGCTTAAAATTAATGATGCCGTCTAACTGAAAACTACTAATTTCTAGAACATAATTAGGATAATTGTGTTCCAAAACTTGTTTTGCAAAACTATCGCCAATATTACCCGCTAAACCCACTTCTAACTCCTGTTTAAGTATATGATGTGTTAAACTTGCCGTTGTTGTTTTTCCATTACTCCCTGTAATCCCTACAACGACGGCATTGGTGTAATTTTCTGCAAATTCAATTTCAGAGACTACGTCAATCTCTTTTTTTATTAATTGCTGAATTAAAGACACTTTATCTGGTATTCCGGGACTCTTCATTACAACATCTGCATTGAAGATTTTAGCCTCCGTATGCTGTTTCTCTTCCCATTCAATCTCATTATGTATAAGAACTTTTTTATATTTTTCTTTAATCACTCCTTTATCTGAAACAAAAACATCATAACCCTTCGCTTTTCCCAAAAGTGCCGTTCCCACACCACTTTCTCCACCTCC
>CALDCO010000106.1 GCA_937937185.1 uncultured Flavobacteriaceae bacterium | reverse complement strand
ACAGTACCTACCATTATTATTACACTTATTATATTTATTATTATTGGCTTAAATATCGACACAGCTGGCTCACCAGACATATCAAATAAATTATCGGCTATTGATGAGGCTTTTTATATTTCGCCTTGGTTATTTATTGTTCCTTTGGTTGTTATTTTTATGATTATAAAAAAAACACCACCTTTAGTGGCATTGTTAGTTGGTACTTTATTAGGGGGAATAGCTGCCGTTATTGCACAACCAAGTATTGTTATTGCTGTTGCAGGCGCTGATACTCTAACTTTTAATTCCGCTTATGAAGGCGTTATGAAAGCCATTACTGTAGATACGTCTGTTTTAACTTCAAGTAAAGAATTAAACGACTTATTTTCAGCTAATGGCATGTCTGGAATGTTAGGAACCATATGGTTAATTATTTGTGCAATGGTTTTTGGAGGCGTTATGGATGCTATTGGGGCATTATCGAGAATTAGCAATGCTCTACTAAGTATCGCTACCACAACCTTTGGTTTGTTTGCGAGTACAGTAGCAAGCTGTTTGGCTTTAAATGTAACGGCTTCAGATCAATATTTAGCACTTGTAGTGCCAGGCAAAATGTTTAAAAAAGCCTACGAAGACAAAGGCCTTGCTCCAGAAAATTTGAGTCGGACCTTGGAAGATTCTGGGACTGTAACTTCTGTTCTAGTACCATGGAATACCTGTGGCGCCTATCAATCTGGAGTATTAGGTGTCCCAGTTGTAGACTATTTTTTCTTTGCAATCTTTAATTGGTTAAGTCCATTTATGACACTCCTTTTTGCCGCTTTAAACCTAAAAATAAAACAAACTACTGCTAACCTCAAAAACAACAGTTAAAAAGGGGCGGCTTTGAATTACAAATTAGCAGCATAGAGGCTTCACATAAATGATAATTGTGCTGTAATAGGCAGGGAACATAGGGTTTTATCATGTCTTTATCTCTTCCAACCGTATTTACAAAATATCCGCTTAATAAAAATGATTGTCCTATATAAAGCTTCAACTTTAAATTTGGAGAAGTCTTACAACTTTGTTGCTATTTTAACTTAAAGCGCCCATATATTTCGAAATCGATAATTTTGGAGGAATCGAGCATAGCATATGTATATAGTTTGATTGGATTTTCTATATTATTATTCTTAAAAAGTTTTAGATAATGGTTGAGCTTTTACAACATTACCACCGTTAAAAACGGTGGTTTTATATAATTAAATAAACCTCTTTGCATTTTAATTTAAGACTGGTATAAACTAAAAATTAGGTTTTACCAAAAAAACTCATTTCATTCATTCACATAGATTAAAGTACTTTTTTAATCGTTTAAATACATGAAAAAGTTGTTTTTATAAAATAAACTAATTATATTTATTTTTTATGTTTTAAAAAGACATGAGATTTTAAACGCCAAAACCAAATCATTATGAAAAAAACAGTAAGCATTTTTATCTTTTTTTTTGTTTTTATAGTAAATGCTCAAACTCAACTTGGAATTAATACTGGAATAAATTTCACTAACTTAAAATCTGATGACTTTATTGATTTAAGATCTTCTTCTGGTTTATCAATGGGTTTGATGGCTTTAGCTCCTTTATACAAAAAAGCAGATTGGTTACTCAATTTATCATATGAAACTGGTAACTTTAATGCTGAAGGTTATAAAAACTTTAATAATGAAGACATTATTGTTTTTAGTCCAAATATTATTAAAACGACCAGTATAGATGCTAAGTTCATGGTCAATCAGTATATCATATTGCCTGAAGCTGCTAGTTTTCATATTGGAATTCAGGGTGGAGCGGGTGTATCAATGATAGCAAATTTTATAAACAAACAATTTCCTTTTCCAGAAGATTTAGCACAATTTAAACCTTTCTATATTTTAGGAATAAGTGGTGGTACTGAAAAATACAGAATTAATCTTAACTATAATCGTATTTTGGGTAATGCACTAAAGAATATATCTGTAAGAGAAATGCCTGATGAGTTTAACCGTTCTAGACTTCGAGAATTTGAGGGTGATCAAAGTACTATATCTTTATCTTTTACAGCCTATTTAACTAACTTCAATTATTAGACATGAAAAAATATTTATTAATTATTAAAATACTTTTAATTACTTTACATGTAAACGCACAAGATAAAGTATATGAATTTGAAATCAAAAAGGGTAGAACTCTTACAAATTTAACTAATTCAAGAAATGGAAACCATTATATTAAAACTGGACAGCAAATTGTAATGGCAAAATATAAAGATGACAGGCTGCTTTGTTTAGATAAAAATTTTAATGAAATATATAATATTGATGTAAATTCAAAAGATTTTCCTGGTAACCCATATTATGGAAATATAACTTCTGTGTCTAATTATGGCGAGTTTTATTATAACGTAGATCAATTAATTGATAAAAAAGGGTTAGTAAAAGAATACCAAGGAACAGTAAAAGGAAAAACAAAAAAGATAGAAAAAATATCTGGAGTGAATCCTATATTTAGGTCTTGGAATGATTTTGGTTGTGTTTTTATTGGTCCAAAAATTGGTAGAAAAAATTATAAGAAAAAATATTCTAATGAAGATATCAATATATTCTACATGCGAAATGATGATCTTAAAACATCTATTAATGTTTTAGAATCTCCAAAATTTAATTCCAACAAAGAAGTTTTTGAATGGAGGAAAGGAGATTATTTTAAAGATAAGTTCTTTCTTTGGGCAGTAGAGATGGGGGACAATGATCTTAGCAATACCTATAAATATTACATTGTATTTTATAATTATGATGGGAAAATAATTTTTCAAACTCAATTCAATATCAAACCTGATAGTAAAAGATTTCATGATGTCCCACTACATTATAGTGATTATTATGGGTATTTAAATAGTACGGGGTATATTTCTGGAAACCACTCTTCTTTCTATTTTGATGAAAAAACTAACACCTTTACTTTTACTGGGTTTTATACAAACCCGCTTAAAAGAAAAGGAGGCAAAGCAAATTTAATTGGTAATTATATTGCAAAATATGATAAAGATGGAAATATTTTATGGAGCAAAAAATATCCTTTTAATGAATCTATTAAGCCTGAATCTGAAGATACAAATATGTTTTATTATGAAATAGAATCAAAAGGTTATTTAATTTTTTCAAAAAAGGAGAAAAACACTAATATTCATGTAATAGATAAGTCTAATGGTGATTTGCTCAACGAACATAATAACATATTAGGAGGCTTTAAACAGAATATGACAAACATAGATAGAGTTGAAATAATGGAATTTTCAGCAGAATTTAGAAGTAGTAATTATAAGAAAAAGTTTTTTAGCATTAAAGCTATTCAGTCAATGCATATTAATAATTCCATTAAAAAATACATCGAGAAAAGAGAATCTGAAAGTTTTATCTTGTATTATGATGCTTCTTTTATGTCCGATGGGAGCATTGTTTTAAAGGAACTAAATAAAAAACAGAGAAAAATTAAATTACTAAAATTTATATAAAATATAAGGATCGAGAAGTAAAAGTTAATATTACACCTCTAATATGTAATAAAAATCCCCAAGAATAAAATTTAATTCTCAGGGATGATCTGTTAAACGTAAATAAAGATGCTATAAATTATATTTGGCTTTTATAGCGCTAAATTTTTCCTTGTAGCCTACTATTTCATAAATTCCCATTAATGTCTTAGCCACATTTTTGTCATCATTAATTTGAAGTACTTTTTCTAAATAAGGAAGTGCACTTTTATATAATTCTTTCTTTTCTAGTTTCAAGGATTCAAAACGATCATTATCTGCTTTAGAAGTTCCTAAAGCATTCATCTTCGCAAGAATATCTTTCTCACC
>CALDCO010000105.1 GCA_937937185.1 uncultured Flavobacteriaceae bacterium | reverse complement strand
GTGTCTTCAGCTTTTTCGTAAAAGGCATCAATTCTAGAAAATAGGAGATCGGCATTTTTAGCAAAAACGACAGTTTTAGAAGCTAGGTATTTTAAAAAGCTTTCTCTCTTTTCTTCTAAAAATTTATTGGCGATATTAGGAATAATATTTATTTTTTTGACTTGTTTTTCTGAAAGCTGCGTTTCGACGTCAAAGGTTCTAATACTATCTACTTCATCTCCAAAAAATTCAATGCGATAAGGCTCATCATGTGAGAATGAAAATACATCGACGATACCACCTCGAACGGAGAATTCACCGGGTTCTGTTACAAAATCAACACGCTTAAATTGATATTCAAATAATACTTCGTTTACAAAATCGATAGATAAGTTATCGTTTAGGGAGATTTTCAAAGTATTGCGTTCCAATTCTTTTCGAGTCACTACTTTTTCAAAAAGTGCCTCGGGGTATGATACAATAACCGCAGGTTTTTTTTGAGAATTAATGCGGTTTAAAACTTCAGCACGTAATAAAACATTGGCGTTATCGGTTTCGTCTATTTGATAGGGCCGCCTGTAGCTTCCAGGATAAAATAAAACATCTTTATTGTTAATTAAGAATTCTAAATCATTAAGATAAAAAGCGGCTTCCTCCTTATCATTAAAAATTAATAAAAACGGATTTTGCGTTTCGGTAAAAGCGGCTTTAATAATGTATGAAAAAGAAGAGCCTACGATACCTTTTAATGACGTTTTGCTTTTGGGAATGGCAATGCTCTGCTTCAGTTTTTGCATTTGCAAAGACTGTAAGTAGGTTTGCGCGAGATTAGCTTTACTCACTTAAATTATAATTTAATGCAAATATAAGTGTTTATTAACTACGTGGTATTTATGAAACGCTTTTTGAAATGCTCATCAATATTGCACAAAAGAAATCTAACTATAAAATTTAATCTCTTAACTACGTTTCAGTTTTTTTATGACCGCTCTTTCTAACCCTAACAACTATGTGTGTTAAGAAACACCAGGTTACCTCTTAACGAAAAAAGGGCAAGTACTAACAAAGAAGATTTAATGATTTGGTTATAATAACCAGAATAACATCGTTAAAAAAGGAAAGAAAACGATTGGACATAGGCGACTTACAACATAATCATGAAATGATCATGTTGTACAAGTACAGTCTAGAATGTCTTAAAAGAAAAGATTCAGGCTCTCCTAAATACACTCTATATTCTGAAAGTACAATACGTAAACAGCAAAAGACTGAGGTCTAGTGAGCTTTAAAAAAAATGAAATAAACGGGTATATTCTCTATTATTCGACAATTTTAACCTAAGAAGTCATCCTATATAAGGTTGGAGAAATTACTGTTCGACTTAAGCGTTCCGTCTTCTTTTTATGAACTCTAGATAAAATATCATTAATCTCTCTAAACTTAGGACATAATTCAACTAGATTTCCATCGCCGCTTGTTGTTAATTCATGTTTGCAATTGGTACAAGTATATTCCTTTACATGGTAGGTAATCTTTTTAGAGACCATATAGTTATGGCCAAATAAATTGCAATACAGTTTAGAAAATGAGTAAGGTTTTTGATTAGTTGTTTTCATGCTCTATAAATTTAGGGATAATAAGTGATGTTATATTAAATTTAATAAAAAATATTTTATTATCGACAATAAGTTATTTTTTTTCGACGAAATGCAGTATTATTTTTAATAATTGCGCTTTATTTTCAATGTGGCTCATATGACCATCTGGTAATACAACTAATTCGACTTCGGTGCCTTCTACTTGCTTAAGCAAGTCGCTATAATTTAAAACAGGATCTTTTCTACCTACGATCATTATTTTCCTGTAGGGAGAAAAATGCAATAAAGCCTCTCTGTCTTCCCTTATTTTCATGCCTTCTTGAGCCGCTATATAACCTTGTAATGGCGTTTTAAGGGCTTCATTTTTTATCGTATTAATAGTTGTTTTGTGTAGCACTTTACTTTTGGGGCTAAATAAGTTGTTAATTGAATGTTTAACTACAGTTTCATAATTGGTTTTCACCGCTTCTATTGCTCTATTTCTCAGTTCTATTCTCTCTGGAGAATCTGTCCTTGTTGTAGAATTTATTAAACAAAGACCTTTTAATGCGTCGGGCTTATTTTCAGCAAAGGCCAATGCCACGTACCCTCCTAATGAATGGCCTATAAAAACAGACCGTTTTATTTTTAAATGTTTTAAAACGGCCCCAACCGCATTGGCCATATCTTCCATCGTGTGAATATAACCTATACAACCTGTATTTCCATGACCTAGTAAATCGACACAAATCACTCTGTGTTTTTTAACTAATTGCGGCACAAATGTTTTCCACATAGAACTGTTCTCAAGAAATCCATGAAGTAATACTAAACTATTCCCTTTTCCTTCATCAGAGTAAAAAATAGAAATGCCCTTGTAATCTAAAATCATTTTTAAACTATATTTAGGCAAATATTAAAGGAACTCATTTTTAATTTTTTCTGTTTGCTGAGAATTTGTATAAATGTTTTCAATTTTTAAAAATCAATTTTTGTGTCTAAATTTTTGTTTCAATTCAAAAAAGTCAAACAGGCTTTTAAAACCAACATGAAACTTGATAATACTTTGTTTTTTTGTATTAAATAGAGCGATGCTTTGCAACACGTGTCTTAGCGATGCAAATTTTATCTTTTTTTGATTAAAAACAAAAACTTAAAGCGCGTTTGAAAGGATAAACCTGCGATTTTTTAATTTTCATTTTTTCAAAGATTAAAACATGAACACCACCAAAAAAGATATTTTTATTACAGGATTTGCTTTGTTCTCTATGTTTTTTGGGGCAGGAAATTTAATTTTACCCCCTTTTATAGGTTCTCAAGCTGGACCAAATTGGCTATTTGCAACTATAGGCTTTGCGATTACTGCTGTTGTTATCCCAATATTAGGAATCTTAGCGCATGCTAAATTACAAGGAACCATGTTCGATTTTGGGAAGAAAGTTTCTCCGTTATTTAGTTTAATTTATTGTTTTCTTGTTTATTTAATTTCGGTGGCACTTCCAGCTCCTAGAACAGCATCTGTGATGCATGAAATGACAGTAGCGCCTTTTTTTGGTACGAGTTCACTTTTAACAAGTAGTATTTATTTTATAATTGTTTTTTTATTCGTTATTAATCGTGCAAAAATTATAACTCTAATAGGTGAATTTTTTACGCCATTAATTGTAATAATTCTCTTAGGTATTATTTGTATTGGTTTTTTTTCGTCGCCAGAAACCATTAACCCATCTCAATATAAAACGCCTTTTATAATGGGTTTGTTAGAGGGCTATCAAACTTTTGATGCCATAGGCGCCGTTGTTGTTGGTGGCGTCATTATCATCTCATTAAAATTAAAAGGAATTAAGACCTTTAATGAAAATAGAACACTTATTAGAAAATCGGGAATTGTCGCAGGACTGTGTTTGTTACTTATCTATGCGGGACTTATTCTTGTAAGTGCTTTATATAATACCACATTTAATACCAACGCAACACGAACAGAAATACTCACCGCTTTAAGCGTTCAAACTTTGGGAGAGATAGGTGCTACTTTTTTAAGCATGTTAGTTGCTTTAGCCTGTTTTACAACCGCAGTTGGGATTATAACCGGAACAGCCGATTATGTTAAAGGACTCTTTAACGAATCGCAAATAGCCTATAGGCTTACTGCCATTTTAAGCTGTATTATTGGGGTAGTAGTTGGCCAATTTGATGTGCATTACATTATAAATATTGCACTACCCGCATTAATGTTTATATACCCTATAACGATCGTTCTTATTTTACTAAATTTGTTGCCAAATAAATTTGCGACCAATACTGTTTTTAAAAGTGTAGTAGGTACTACGTTTCTATTTAGTACTCCAGATTTTTTAAAATTTATTATTCCACCTGAAAGTATTGAAGGGCTAATTGGCATAATTCCTTTTGCCAAACAAAGTTTAGGTTGGGTAATACCTGCAACTATTGTATTTTTAGTGTTAAATGTTAGAACTTTTACGACTAAAGAAAAACAGCGTTAAATTAGTATAAATGGCAGTACAAGAAATTTCAAGCTATAGTTTTAAAGACATTTTTTCATTAAGTATTCTCGACTTCGAAAAAACTTGTGTTGTAAATACACCAGAGCAAATAAATGCCTACAGTATTTATTGGATAAAAGAAGGCGAAGGGTCCTACAATATCGATTTTAAAAGGTATTCGTTTAATGGGAATATCTTATTTTTCTTATCTCCAGGACAAATTTTTTCTGTTGATGCAGAACACATAAAAGAGGCCTATAAGCTTACCTTTGTGCGCGATTTTTATTGCATTCAAACTCATGACATAGAAGTTGCATGTAATGGGGTGCTTTTTAATAATGTTTATGAAACCCCTTTTGTAAAACCTTGTAAGAAAGATACCAAAAAATTAAATTTTATTCTTGAAAGTTTGATTGAAGAATTTGAAAACAAAGAAACTGCGCAATACGATATGCTTCAGTCGTATTTAAAACAGTTTATTGTACATTCAGTGCGAATTAAAAAAGAACACTATCCTTTAAAAAACGATGTTGAGACAAAACTCTTTAAGGATTTTAGTTTACTCGTTGAGCAAAATTATAAAACCATACACTCGGTTGCTAATTATGCCGAACGTCTCGGGATTTCTCCTAAATCATTAACCAAACATTTTCAAAAAGTTGGCGTTGAAACGCCTAGTGATTTCATAAAAAATAGAATTATATTAGAAGCTAAACGTAAGCTTATCTATTCAGACGATTCTGTGAAACACATTGGTTATGATCTGGGTTTTAATGATTCGGCTTACTTCACGCGGTTTTTCACAAAAGCGACTTCAAAATCACCGCTTCAGTTCAAAAAGGAATATTAATAGCGGGTATCCAACACAAGAAAATTTATGCAAGCCTAGCCTTTTTTGTTTCTTTTTAATGAAAAAAAGAAAAGGCAACTGTTTTTTATCACTCTCTAATATTATGGTCGAAATACTTCCGTTGGGTGTTTTGCTTCAAATTCCTAGGCAGATAAAATTTTTATAAGAAGCCTCAATTTAACGGCTTTTTTAAACCAAAGCCTTAGATGGAAACCAGTTTCTAAATGCCTTCCTGAAACAAGCTCAGTAAACTTTAACAATAAAAACAAAAGATAAATTGGTTTTATAATAAGGGTTTTATCAAGCTGTCCAAGCATAAGGAACTTTTGTCCATTTTTTTAGGACACACTTGGTTGCATCTTTGCATTGTATTAAAGAAAACAACAAAAAATTAAATCGATTCTCACTTTTGTGAGAATAAAATAAAAACACATTTATAATTATGAGTACAAGAATAGAAACATTAAACCCAGAAACTACAACAGGTAAATCTAAAGAGCTGTTTGATGCGGTTCAAAACAAATTAGGATTTATTCCAAACCTTATTAAAGTATTTGGAAATTCTCCAACAACTTTACAAACCTATTTAAGTTTAGGAGAATTATTATCAAGTGGGAATTTTAGCAATAAATACAGAGAACAATTGGCTTTAGCTATTGCTGAAGAAAATGCATGTAATTATTGTCTATCTGCACACACGGCAATTGGTAAAATGAATGGCTTAACAGAAGAACAAGCTGAAAAAAGCAGACAAGGTATTGCTGAAGATGTAAAAGATCAAGCAGGGCTTCAATTTGCTAAAGCGATTACCAAAAACAGAGGTCAGGTTTCAACAGAAGCAATTAAAGCAGTAAAAGCGGCAGGCTTCAATGATAGCGACGTATTAGAAATTGTATTAAACGTTGTTTCTAATACCTTAACAAACTATGTAAATCACATCGCAGAGACAGAAATTGATTTCCCTGTAGTAGAAACAGGAAAGTATACAGTAACAACAAACTAGTTTAAACAAAAAATAGAATTTAATTTTTAAAAATAGAATAATGAAAAATTTAATAATCGGTATTTTCTTAATAGCCATTAATTTTACAATTAGTGCACAAGATAAAATGATGAAACACGATGCGGTAACTAAAACAGTAGCATTAGAACAAACTAAAGGTGAGTTTACTCAAAAAGCAATAACTTTATCAGAAGGCACCTATGTTTTCGAAATTGCCAATGTAGGCATAGACCATGAAGTAGGATTTGTATTAGCGCCTAAGGGAAAAACGGAAGCTGAAAATCATATCAAAGAAGCTTATGTTACAGCAGTTGTTCCTACAGATACGAAAGGGCATTCTAATAAAGTGACATTAAAAAAAGGAGAGTATGTTTATTTTTGTCCGCTAAACCCTACACCACAATACACATTAATAGTAAAATAAAGAAAACTTGTTTGTTTGTTTTGTTTGATGAAAAACGAGCATCCTAATTAATTTGGGTTTGCTCGTTTTTTTATTTAATAATGCTTTTTAAGTTTTTAATAACCGAAAATGCTTTTCCAACCAAATCATCTTCAACTAAAATTGTAAATTCATTGGTAGTAGAGACCACTTCATAGAGTGCAATTCCTTCCCAAGCAATTCTCTTAAATATTTGATAGTATAAACCAGTTACTCTAGAATTGTCTTTAGGCAACTGTATGCTAATTGCTGAAAGTTTTTCTTTTAACCCAATTCTCACTTCATTTGAAAAACTATCGATAACCTTATCCTTTTCTGAGCTTGAAATAATAATATTACTCTCATAAATACCACGGGTAAAGGCATAAAACACATTTTCTTTTACCGGGATTTGATCCAATACTTTGGCATGGCTGGTAATTAATGTGTCTGAGTTTTGAAATGTAAAATCACTTAAATTAGACCGCACGGTAATGTCGCCTAGGTTATTTAAAACCCGTCTTAGTTTTAATGAATTTCTAATGTCTGTAGGTGAGTTGTAACGTCTAAGAGCCATCATAATCGCTCCCGGTTTAACCTCTTTTTTTAACATGGTTTCTATGCGCTCTTGGAGCTCTTCTGCTAATGCAGAGTAGTTTATAATTTGTCTAGAAAGCGCTTCTTCTAAAAAGGGTTGCGCTTTTAATACCTCTTCTACACAAGATGCAATTGTTTTCATTTGTTAATTATTTAACATTTTGTGTAAAAATAGTCAAAATTTTCAACTTTCATTTTATATTTAAAATAGCATAGTATGTTTGCCTCTCAAAAAAAAGAAAAATGCTTGTATTAAAGTTTGGAGGAACTTCTGTAGGATCGATTAGCAACATGGTTAATGTAAAAAATATTATTAACGATGGGCAAAAGAAAATTGTAGTACTATCTGCAATGTCTGGTACTACCAATGCTTTAGTGGTGATTTCGGAACATTTAAAATTAGGAAATACTACTGAAGCCCTTTCGCAGATAAACGCCTTGAATGAGCAGTATTCTAAGACTGTAAAAGAATTGCTTCACAAGCCTCATTTAGTTGAAGAAACCAATAATTATGTAACGGCGATATTTAATGATTTAAGCGCCATTACAAAAGAATTTTATACCGAATTGGTTCATAATACCATAGTGGCTAAAGGTGAGCTTTTATCTACTTTTATTTTTAGTAGATATTTAGTTCAAGAAGCAATAAATGCCCAGTTACTTCCTGCTTTAGATTTTATGAGAATTGATAAAAATGGGGAGCCAGATAATTTTTATATTAAACAAAACTTAAATCGAATTTTAAAGCATACCACCCCTAGCGATATATACGTTACTCAAGGTTTTATTTCTTTAGACTCCGAGGGCGATATCTCAAACTTAAAGCGTGGCGGTAGTGATTATACGGCTACTATAATAGGCGCTGCATTAAAAGCCGAAGAAGTGCAAATATGGACAGATATCGATGGGTTTCATAACAACGATCCAAGATGTGTAGAAAATACGAAAGCCATTTCTAATTTGTCGTTCGACGAATCTGCAGAACTCGCTTATTTTGGCGCAAAAATATTACATCCTCAAACAGTAATGCCAGTTAGAGCATTTAATATTCCTGTTCGTTTAAAAAACACGATGTCTCCAGAGTCGTACGGCACATTAATTACCAATAAAATTCATGGAGAGGGTATAAAAGCGATCGCAGCAAAAGATGCCATAACGGCTATCAAGATAAAATCTGAAAGAATGCTTCAAGCTCATGGTTTTTTAAAGACGGTTTTCGAAATCTTTGAAAGGTATGAAACTGCAATAGATATGATAACCACTTCTGAAGTTGCAGTGTCTTTAACGATAGACGATGATAGGAATTTAGAAGCGATTACCCAAGCCTTAGAAAAAGTGGCCAAAGTAGAAGTTGATCGCTTTATGAGTATTATTTGCCTAGTAGGGAATTCAATAATATACCACCAAGACACTCCAAATTTATTTCAAGTGTTGCAAGATGTAAATGTAAGAATGATTTCTTACGGCGGTAGTCATAATAATATTTCTTTACTAGTAAATACAAGTGATAAAATAGAAACCTTAAAAAAACTGCATCGCTACGTTTTTGAAGATTCAAAAGAAATAGCAAAACTTAAAGCCGATTGCGTTTTAAGCTAAAAAATAACAGCAGCGTTTAAAAATATAAATACCGAAAAAGAAAAGTTTAAACCACTTCTAAGTTTGATTATTGTTAAAAATGAGTCGGCCTCCTAATAGGTTTTGGCTCATTTTTTATCATACCAGTTCTGATTTAAAAATACTTAAATAAAATACAGGTATTTTTTATTTAAGCAAAAAAGAAAATGCAAGCATAGCATAGCTAAGGTTATATTTTATTTTGAAGCATAAATGAAAAAGGACAAAATTTTAGTGAGTATTTTTAAGTCGGAAATGGTATTAAACAAAAACCACAAATTTTAATAATGAATTTCATCTGATCATTGGCATTACTTAGAGCGTTTAAAAATATATCTTGTTATAAAAATACCTTTGCCATCTTTGTCTCCAGAATCACTTTCAACCGCACTAGTTACAAATACTAAATCCCAACCATCAGACAACATTGTTGTTAACTTGGAAGATATCACGGCATCATTAGCCGCAATATTTTGAAATCGAATACCGCCAAGGTTATAGAAGTTTAGCAGTTTAGTTTCTTCAAAATTCTTAACACGAATTTCATTTCTTTTCGACTTATTCCTTCTGTTATCGTCTTCGGTTTGTGAAGAAGTATACTCCCGATAATCCCTTTCGGTGTTTGAAGAGATAATACGCGATCTGCCAAGGCCACTAGGCACTATAGATTCCACGCTGGTAATGACTTTAATTTCATAACTAGGATTAGTCTTATCGTCTTTAATTTCTAAAGTTGGTTCTACAGCATTTTGAGCATTCATAAGTGAAGCTAATGCGATTGCTAAAAGAAGTAATAAGTGTTTTTTCATGAGTTAATAATTTTTAAAAGGTTTCATTCAGCATTCCAAGAATGATGCCAAAAAAAATTAGTTCATGAGGTCTTCAATTTCATCGGCCTCAATGGGAATATTTCGCATCAAATTAAAAGGGGCTCCTTTTTCTTGTATAACCACGTCGTCTTCTAATCGAATCCCAAACCCTTCAGCTGGAATATAAATCCCAGGTTCTACAGTAAATACCATATTGGCTTGCATGGGCTCGGTTAAAATACCATAATCGTGCGTGTCTAATCCCATATGATGTGAAGTGCCATGCATAAAATATTTTTTGTAGGCAGGCCAATCTGGGTTTTCCTTTTTAATGTCTGCCTTATCTAGTAACCCTAAGCCTAATAACTCGCTAGTCATTAATTTGCCTACTTCTAGGTGGTAATCTGCCCATATTGTTCCTGGAGTAAGCAGTTTAGTGGCTTCGTTTTTAACGCGATTTACAGCATTATACACTTCTTTTTGTCGTTTAGTAAAGGTTCCCGAAACGGGTATGGTTCTCGACATGTCACTAGAATAATTTGCATATTCAGCGCCAACATCCATTAAAATAAGCTCTCCTGCTTTACATTGTTGGTTATTTTCTATATAGTGTAAAACATTGGCGTTCTTCCCAGAGGCAATTATTGGCGTGTAGGCAAATTTCTTGGAACGATTTCTTAAGAATTCGTGCATGAATTCGGCCTCTATTTCGAATTCCCACACATTGGGTTTTACAAAATTTAATACGCGTTTAAACCCTTTCTCTGTAATATCACAAGCTTTTTGAATTAAATCAATTTCTATTTGATCTTTTACCGATCGTAACCGTTGTAAAATAGGATTGCTTTTAGCAACAGCATGTGCTGGGTATTTCTCTTTTAACCATTTCGTAAAACGATCTTCTCGGGTTTGGGTTTCTACATTGGCTCTGTAATGCTCATTAGTATTTATATAGGCAATATCGCATTGCGTCATGATTTCGAAAAGTACTTTTTCTAAGTCTTGCAACCAATACACTGTTTTTATACCGCTAGTTTCAAACGCAGCAGCTTTGTTTAATTTTTCACCTTCCCAGATTGCAATATGTTCGTTTGTTTCTTTTAAAAATAAAATTTCTCGATGCTTTTCATTTGGACTATCTGGGAAGAGCACTAAAATACTTTCTTCTTGATCGACACCACTTAAATAAAAAATATCCCGATGTTGTTCGAACGGCAAAATACTATCGGCACTAACAGGATAGATATCGTTAGAATTAAAAATAGCGATGCTTTTAGGCTGCATTTGAGCACTAAAATTTTTACGGTTTTTTATAAAGAGCTTTTTATTTATTGGATGATATTTCATTGAAAAAGTGTTTTCATTTCTGCGTGCACAGAAATAGTTTCGTTAATAGGATCTCAAAAATAAGAACTTTAAATTACTTCCATGAAAAAGAGACTGCCTTTTTAGACAGTCTCAATACAATTAGAAATACTATTTATCATTTCAATTTATTGCAAAAGAAATGGTATAGATAATAGATCATCCTTTATTCATGGCTTTTTTAATGAAACCGACTATGGCCATAATAATACCTCCTCCAACACCACCTCCAGCAACGCTGCCTAAAATACTACTTAGATCCATGCTAGATGCTGCAGCGGCGGCGTCTCCACCACCAAGACCAATCATTCCAAGAACTTGTCCTCCAATACCGCCGCCTAAAAGACCGGCAATCGTATTTCCTACAGTTCCTAACGATAAATTGCTCATAAGTTTACCTGCAATATTGCCGCCAGCGGCACCAGTTACAAGTTGAATAATTAAAGGTAAATACTCTTCCATTTTGTTGTGTTTTATTAGTTAATTAGATGTAATTTAATGAATTATAATTTAAGTGTAACAAAAAAAAGAATCAAATATGTAAACAAACCAGTGTTAACAAGTTTATTTTCTTTGAAAATTATAACACTATAAAATGTCAATTTTTATAGAGTTTAACTATCTTGGCTACCATTAATAACTTGTAGCTATGAAGTTTAAATTTTCTCTCACATTAACCGTATTATTTTTAATTAAAATTAATGCGCAACTATCCCCAAATTCTTTAAAAAGTACTCCAGATTATTTACTGGCTAAAGAACAATTTCAAGACCGTTCTCTAGTTAAAAATGTGCCGTTTAAAAATATTGGTCCTACGGTAATGAGTGGCCGTGTTACAGACTTAGCGGTAAACCCCGAAAACCCTACAGAATTTTATGTGGGTTATGCTTCTGGCGGGGTGTGGCACACTACAAATAATGGAACAACTTTTACGCCTATTTTAGATACCTCTCAAACGCAAAATGTAGGAGACATTGCTGTCGATTGGAAAACCAAAACCATATGGGTAGGTACGGGAGAGAATAATAGTTCCCGTTCTTCTTACTCTGGAGTAGGCTTATTAAAATCTACAAACAATGGCAAAACCTGGAGCTTTTCTGGCTTACCAGATTCGCATCATGTTGCACGTATTTTGATTAATCCCAATAACGCTAATGAGCTAGTTGTTGGTGTTACGGGGCGTTTATATTCTAAAAGTGACGAAAGAGGGATATACAAAACTAAAGATGGTGGGAAAACTTGGACTAAAACTTTATTTGTAGATGATGTTAGCGGAATAATAGACCTTCAACATGCCCCGAATAACTACAATATTATGTTTGCTTCTTCTTGGACAAAAGACCGAAAAGCATGGCATTTTGAGGGTTCTGGAAACAACTCCGCAATATTTAAAAGCACAGATGCAGGAGAAACATGGGTTAGAGTGTCTACCAAAAACAGCGGCTTTCCTACTGGACAAGGTGTAGGTAGAATTGGATTGGCAATTTACGATGATAATACTATTTACGCCATACATGATAGTCAATTTAGACGATCTTCTGAAACCAAAAAAGACCAAACAAAAGGCTTGCAAAAAAATGATTTTAAAACCATGACTACTTCTAAATTCTTGGCTCTAGAAGATGAGAAACTGAATAATTTTCTTAAAACAAATGGGTTTCAGGAGAAATACCGTTCCGAGAACGTGAAACAAATGGTTAGAAGTGGCAATGTTAAACCTAAAGACCTTGCACATTATCTTGAAAATGCGAATTCATTGATGTTTGATTCGCCCGTAATTGGTGCTGAAATATATAAAAGTACCGATGGTGGCATTTCATGGAAGAAAACTCATAAAGAGTATATAGATGATCTATACTACAGCTATGGTTACTATTTTGGTCATATTTATGTAGCACCAAATAACAAAGATCATATTTATGTTTATGGTGTTCCCATTCTAAAATCTAAAGACGGCGGAAAATCGTTTACCTCTATTAGTAAAGAAAATGTTCATTCCGATCACCATGCGTTATGGATTAATCCCCAAAACCCAAATCATTTAATAAATGGTAACGATGGCGGTGTAAACATTACTTATGATGATGGTGAAAACTGGATAAAAAACAATTCACCAGCAGTAGGGCAGTTTTATGCGATTAATGTAGATCATGCCAAACCGTATAATGTTTATGGTGGTCTTCAAGATAATGGTGTTTGGAAAGGCGCCCATAATGCCTCAGAAAATAAAAGCTGGCATCAAAGTGGTCATTACCCATGGAAAAGTATAATGGGAGGTGATGGCATGCAGGTAGAAATTGATAATCGCAATAATAATATTGTTTACACTGGTTATCAATTTGGGAACTATTTCCGTTTAAATCTGGAAACAAGGAAACAAGAGCCCATACAACCTAAACATGAGTTAGGAGAAGCCCCATATCGTTTTAATTGGCAAACCCCGATTCACTTGTCTCGACATAATCAGGATATTTTATACTTAGGCGGAAATAAATTAATGCGTTCGTTAAATCAAGGAAAAGATTGGAATGTTATTTCTGGCGATTTAACCAAAGGTGGAAAAAAAGGGAATGTGGCTTATGGAACAATAACTTCTATTAGTGAATCGCCTTTTAAATTTGGAATAATATATGTTGGTACAGATGATGGATTGGTTCATTTAACTAAAGATGGTGGTGCTAATTGGAAAGCCCTTTCACATAACTTACCTAAAGACTTGTGGGTAAGCAGAGTTATTGCATCTAAACATAAAAAAGAACGTGTTTACCTTGCCTTAAATGGTTACAGATGGGACGATTTACAAACTTATGTTTATAAGAGTGAAGACTTCGGAAAAACATGGACAACCATCGTGAATGGCATTCCTAAATCGCCAGCTAACGTTATTAAAGAAGATCCTGTAAATGAAAACGTATTGTATTTAGGAACAGATAATGGGGCCTATGTCTCTTTTAATTCTGGACAAAATTGGGAGGCTTTTTCAAAAAACTTACCTGCGGTCGCCGTGCATGATATGGTCGTTCAAGAGCAAACAAATGATCTTTTAATTGGAACTCATGGCAGAAGTATTTATTTAGCTAATGTGGCAGCTCTACAAAAAATGAATCCTAATGTAATGAATCGTCCGATAACCCTTTTTGATGTTAAAAAAGTAAAACAATCGCCAAGGTGGGGGAGTTCTAAAAGTAAATGGATGCAACCCTTTGAGCCCAAAACCACGATTAAGTTTTTCTCTAACACCAAAAGCAAACATGAAATAGAAATTAAATCAGAGAAAAATTCAATATTAAATAGCATTGAAGTTGAAGCAAATAAAGGCTTTAATTATATAGATTATGATTTAACAATAACCGAAAAAGGCAGAAAATCATTATTAAAAGAGAATGCGAGTAGGGCTATTGTAAAAGCTAAAAACAATAACTATTACTTGCCCAAAGGGAAGTACCTAATTAGCATTGATAAGGTTTCTAAAGAATTTATTGTTGAATAAAAATATGCCTGTAAGAATTTACAAATTTTATTTTTCTAGGTAAATTTTAATTTTTTAACGTGGTATTAATAAGTTAAAACGATTTATTTTACTACTATTTTCTGTCTAAAGATGCCATTATTTGTCGATAAATTAACGAAGTAAGTTCCTGAAGATAATGTGGAAATATCTAACCACAGTTCATTATTAGATTCTAAAACTTTTTTTCCCGTAATATCAAATACATCAATTTTATGCAGTTGGTTATTCTTATCAAGAGCGACACGAATATGGTTAGCGGCAGGATTAGGATACACTATAGATTGAATCGTATTTGAATTAGGATTACCGGTAGATAGCACTGCCGATAAGTCATAAATTTTTACACTACCAGGAATGTTCAGAAATGTAGGAACACCTACCGCCAATAGATCCCCACTTGATGATAAACTCACATCCAATCCTAAACTACCTTCAGCCTGTGTGCCAACAATATCTGTTCCTATCTGAGTCCATACATTATTTATGTCCTTAAAAACTTGTGCACTGCCTAATCGGTCATTACTTTCAGAAGCACCAATAGCCACTATAGAACCATCACAACTTAAACTCACAGAATCACCAAAACGTCCAAAAGATGTCGTTCCATCGATATCATCTCCTACCTGAACCCAATCTCCAGAACTGTATTCGAATAATCTTGCATGACCTCCAAAAGCGGTAGTATCACTATTTGAGATAGAAGTAATAGCAATTCTTTTTCCATCACAAGATAAATCAATATCCACCCCTGAAGCATCGTCCATATTTTCTCCAAATATTGCTTCTCCCATTTGTGTCCAAACATTTCCAATATTCTCATATATTGTAACGTTTCCAATTTCTCTGCCTTTGTCACTATTACCTGGAGCAGATACAGCAAGTATAGTGCCATCACACGATAAACTAACTGAAAATCCAAAACCATTGTTTACACCCAGTCCTAGTATTCTTTCTCCTACTAGTTCCCACGAATTATTAACATTTTGGTAAACATCTACATGCCCAGATTCTTCGCCTACAAAATCACTACTCGACGCGCCTATTGCGAGAATAGTTCCGTCACAAGATAAACTTAGACCAGTTCCCAAAAAATGGGAGTCTTCAGCATCCGAAATGCCTACTATAGATTCCCCTATTTGAGACCAAGAACCACCAATATTTTGAAACACTCGAACCTTACCAGCACCTCGTCCATAGTTTGGAGCCCCAACAGCGACAATGTCTCCATTACATGATAAACTAATTGTTTGACCTAATTCGTCAAATCTGTTTTCACCATTTATATCTGTCCCTATTTGCGACCATACATTGTTATTTTCATAGACACGAACAGCTCCAGCACTATCGTTATTCCCCGAGCTAGCAAATATTGCTCCAGCAGCAACAATATTGCCATCGCAGGACATACTTACACTTGTGCCAAAGCGATCAGTAAAAGATTGGCTTGTATCAGTTATAGTCTCTCCAACTTGCGTTTGGCTACCTGCCCAAAATACTGGCAATAGCAATAGCATTAAAAGTAATTTTGATTTCATTTTATTAATAGGTGTTTATTAATTAATTTAAACGAAAGTAGCAATCGCACAAAAAACTAACCGATATGAGAGAATTTTATGAGTGATTTTCGCCATTATAATAATAAAAAAAAGAATAAGTAAATCCTATTTTTACTGAAATAAAAGGTGTCTAAATGAATAAATATGCATTTAAAATGACGGACAATTTTATTGCCATAAAAATTGAAAAACCGTAATCAAAACTTGTAAGACCAGTTAACGAGCGTTATCTTTGTAATAACAATTTCTTATAAGTTTCTAACAAATAAATAACAAAAGATAATGAGCGGAATTTTAAATTCGTCTATCGGAAGAAAATTTGCTATGGCGCTTTCTGCACTCTTCCTAATGTTTTTTTTACTTCAGCATTTTGCCATTAATATCCTCTCTGTATTCAGTCCCGATGCTTTTAATGAAGCCTCTCATTTTATGGGCACGTTTTGGGCGGTTCAATATGTATTACAGCCTGTATTAATTTTTGGAGTTATTTTTCATTTTGTAATGGGATTTGTATTAGAAATAAAAAACAATAAAGCAAGGCAAGTGAGTTATGCAAAAAATAACGGGAGTGCAAATTCCACTTGGATGAGTAGAAATATGATATGGAGTGGGCTTGTTATTTTAGCCTTTATCGTATTACATTTTATCGACTTCTGGATCCCCGAATTAACTGTTAAATATATAGATGGAGACATGACAGGGCTATTAGCTAACGGCGGCTACAGATATTATGAGGAATTAACGCATAAATTTGTAAACCCTTTAAGAGTCGGTGCTTACGTCGTAGCATTTGTGCTTTTGGCCTTGCATTTACTACATGGTTTTAACTCGGCATTTCAATCGGTTGGGGCGAATAATAAATATACAGAAGGCTTAAAAGGATTTAGTAAGATTTATGCTATTGGAGTTCCACTAGGCTTTATTTTTATTGCTTTATTTCATCACTTTAACCACTAAAATAGTTCCTGCATGGCTTTAGATTCAAAAACACCTCAAGGTCCACTAAAAGACAAATGGACTAATCATAAAAATAAAATAAACCTTGTAAATCCTGCAAATAAACGTCTTATTGATGTCATTATAGTGGGTACAGGTTTAGCTGGCGGCTCTGCTGCTGCAACTCTAGCAGAGTTAGGTTATAATGTTAAAGCCTTTTGTTTTCAGGATTCTCCAAGGCGCGCGCACTCTATAGCTGCTCAAGGTGGAATTAATGCCGCTAAAAACTATCAAGGGGATGGCGATTCTACTTACCGATTATTTTACGACACTGTAAAGGGAGGCGATTATCGCTCGCGTGAAGCTAATGTTTACCGTTTGGCTGAAGTTTCTGCCAATATTATCGATCAATGTGTAGCTCAAGGTGTTCCTTTTGCTCGTGATTATGGGGGTTTATTAGACAATCGTTCTTTTGGAGGCGTTTTGGTATCGCGTACGTTCTATGCCAAAGGGCAGACTGGACAACAGTTATTACTGGGTGCTTATTCTGCTATGAATCGCCAAATAGGACGTGGTAAAATAAAAATGTACAACCGTCATGAGATGCTAGATGTTGTTGTTGTAGACGGAAAAGCAAGAGGCATTATCGCACGCAATTTAGTAACTGGAGAAATAGAAAGGCATTCGGCTCATGCTGTTGTTTTAGGTACAGGAGGCTATGGCAATGTATTCTTCTTATCTACAAACGCTATGGGCAGCAATGTTACTGCGGCATGGAAAGCTCACAAACGAGGGGCTTATTTTGCGAATCCTTGTTATACGCAAATACACCCCACTTGTATTCCTGTTTCTGGCGATCATCAGTCTAAATTAACGTTAATGTCTGAGTCGTTAAGAAATGATGGTCGTATTTGGGTGCCAAAACATAAAAAAGACGTCGATGCCATTCGTAATAAAACATTAAAACCTACAGCCTTAAAAGAAGAAGATCGTGACTATTATTTGGAGCGTCGTTATCCCGCTTTTGGTAATTTGGTACCAAGAGATGTAGCCTCTCGTGCAGCAAAAGAGCGATGCGATGCTGGTTTTGGCGTTAATGCCACTGGGGAGGCTGTTTATTTAGATTTTGCCTCTGCCATTGAGCGTTATGGGAAAGAACAGGCTCAAGTAAAACATTTAGATCAAAACGATGCCGCTTTAGTTAAAAAATTAGGGCAAGAAGTGGTAAAAAATAAGTATGGAAATTTATTCCAAATGTACGAGAAAATTGTCGATGAGAACCCTTACGAAACCCCAATGATGATATACCCAGCGGTGCATTATACTATGGGTGGTATTTGGGTAGATTATAATTTACAAACAACTATTCCTGGTTTATATGCCATTGGAGAAGCCAATTTTTCAGACCATGGTGCGAACCGTTTAGGAGCTTCAGCATTAATGCAAGGTTTGGCAGATGGTTATTTTGTATTGCCCTACACCATAGGCGATTACCTGTCTCATGATATTAGAACTGGGCCAATTTCTACTCAAACAAAGGAATTTGAAGCAGCAGAAAATAAGGTAAAGTCTGAAATTGAACATTTAGTTAATAATAAGGGAACAAAACCAGTTGATTATTTTCATAAGCGTTTAGGAAAAATCATGTGGAACAAATGTGGCATGGCTCGTAATGAAAAAGAATTAAAACAGGCGATTGAAGAGATTTCTGCTTTAAGAGCAGAATTTTGGAAAGAGGTGCGTATTCCAGGGACTGCTAACGAGTTTAATGAAGAATTAGCAAAAGCAGGACGCGTAGCCGATTTCTTAGAACTGGGAGAATTATTTGCAAAAGATGCTTTAGTAAGAGAAGAATCTGCCGGAGGACATTTTAGAGACGAATACCAAACCCCAGAGGGAGAAGCCATGCGTCGTAAAGAATTCCAATTTGTATCGGCATGGGAATATAAAGGTGAACCTAAAAATGCTGTGTTACATAAGGAAGCATTAACCTACGAAAATATTGAAGTTAAAGAAAGAAGTTACAAATAAAGAGCGGCATTAAAATTAACCAAAATATGAGTACATTACGATTAAAACTAAAACGAATAGACCCAGTAAAATATTCTATTATTGCGGCGGTATTAACCGTTGTAATGATGATTATAGTAATGTTACCTTTCATGTTAATAATGTCTCTTGCCGGTGCTGGTACTGGGGCAGAGTCGTTTGGGGCATTGGGGGCGCTTTTTGGAGGGGGAATAGTTGTGTTATTTGTTATGCCTATATTTTATGCTGTTATTGTATTTATTATAACATTAATAACCACAGCACTTCTAAACTTTGTTTTAAAGAAAACAGGAGGGTTGGATCTCGATTTTGAAAAATCGGGATTAGAGATTTCTCAAATAGGAAAGCCTACTTTAGATTAATAAAGAAAGAGGGCATGAAAAAGGTTTACAAAGCGTGGCTTAGAAATTAAATATCATAGCCATAAAGTTTACTGAGAGTTAAAAAATAAAAAAGAACGGATGAATTTAACGTTAAAAATTTGGCGTCAAAAAGACGCAAGTGACAAAGGAAAAATAGTTGATTATCAAATTGGAAACGTTTCTCCAGACATGTCTTTTCTTGAAATGCTAGACGTTTTAAATAGCGAATTAATCACAAAAGGAGATGAGCCTGTGGCTTTCGATCATGATTGCCGCGAAGGCATCTGTGGTTCTTGTTCTTTGTACATTAATGGAGAAGCCCACGGTCCAGATCGTTTAGTAACCACTTGCCAATTGCACATGCGTAAATTTAAAGATGGCGATACCATATTTATAGAACCATGGCGCGCTAAAGCATTTCCTGTAATTAAAGATTTAATAGTTGATAGAACCGCTTTTGATCGCATACAACACGCGGGAGGTTTCATTTCTGTAAATACCTCTGGTAATACTCAAGATGCTAATGCCATTCCTATTGAGAAAGCAGATGCGGATAAGGCTTTTGATGCAGCAACATGTATAGGTTGTGGTGCCTGCGTCGCAAGTTGTAAAAACTCTAGTGCAATGTTGTTTGTATCGGCTAAAGTTTCTCAATTTGCATTATTACCTCAAGGACAGGTTGAAGCGACAGATCGTGTTTTAAACATGGTCAATCAAATGGATGAAGAAGGTTTCGGGAATTGTACAAATACAGGGGCTTGTGAAGTTGAATGCCCTAAGGGAATCTCTTTAGAGAATATCGCAAGAATGAATCGGGAGTTCTTAACGGCCGCTTTGAAAGGCTAATTAAAACAATCTCTTATTTCAATAAGGGGAGACCAATACAAGCTAAGCTTAGAATTTTTAATTACAATTATGATGAATTTGTGGCGATCTAAGTTTTATGTAGTACTGTTTTTAGTTTTATTGCTTAATTGTAATGCCCAAAAAAAGAAAGGCTCTAACGACGCTTTACAATTGGTTAATCAAAACTGGTTTAATGGCAAAGCGTTGCTTAATCGCGTAAAAATACTTTCATCAAATGAATACAAAGGCAGGCGTACAGGAACAGAGGGCGCTAAAAAAGCTAAGACATTTATTATAAATCAATTAATGGCTCTAAATGTTAGTCCGCTTACCCCTAATTATACACAGCCATTTAGTTTTGAAAGCAGAAACAACAGTTATGAGGGCGAAAACGTTTTAAGCGTTATAAAAGGGACTAAATTTCCAGAAAAATATATCGTTATCTCTGCACATTATGACCATGAAGGCATAAAAAATGACGAAATTTACAATGGTGCCGATGATAATGCTTCTGGTACAAGTGCATTAATTGCTTTTGCTGAATATTTTAAAAAGCACCCTCCTAAACATTCTGTTATTTTGGCCGCTATTGATGCAGAAGAATTAGGATTGAAAGGCTCAATTTTTTTTGTAGACCATCCTATAATTCCTATAACAAGTATAAAATTAAACCTTAACATGGATATGATTGGAAGGAGTGATGCCTCAGAGTTATATGTTGTAGGCACAAACCATTATAAACAATTACACCCAGCCATTCGCGAAAAAAATCTAGGTTTGCAAATTATTACAGGACAGCACGACGGAACTGGAAGCGGCAGTAATTGGACCAATTCTTCAGACCATGCTTCTTTCCATTCTAAAGGCATTCCATTTTTATATTTTGGAGTTGAAGACCATAAAGACTACCACAAACCTACTGATGATTTTGAAGCCATTCAACCTGTTTTTTACCACAACGCAGTTTATAATATTATTTCTATTTTTAGAACATTAGATAAAATGATGCTATGAAGTGGTTTAAACTTTTTTGATTTAAGTGAAAAATAGTGTTTTTGTGACCAGACATAGCATTTTTTTAGCAAATTGAAAAAAGTTTAAACCACTTCTATAATATAAAATAAATGACCAACCCAATTGTATATTATAAGTCTAAATTAAACCAATACAAGGCTTCCGTTTCTGTTATATATAAGAAGCTAACCACCTTTAGCATTTTGCGTATACTAACCTTTATAATTACGGCTATTGGCATTTACTTTACTTTTTATAATTGGCAAGTGGCATTATTAATTGGGGCTTTAGGAATGGTTTTATTTGTTTTTTTATTAATTAAGTATAGCTCCTTAAAAAAGGAACACCTTATTAATAAAGCACTAGTCGCAATTAACGAAGAAGAACTAAAGATAAGTGCGGGAGATTTCTTTAATAAATCTGAAGGCCTAGAATTTCAAGACGCCAAGCACCAATATTGTTTAGATATTGATTTATTTGGTCGCGGCTCTTTTTTTCAGTTTATAGATAGAACACAGCTAAAAGACAGTGCGCTTTATTTAGCAAATGCGTTAAAAGCGAATCAAATAACAGGTATTATTGAGCGCCAAAAGGCAATTAAAGAATTGGCCTCTAAACCTGAATGGCGACAACATTTCCAAGCCACAGGAAGTTTAATAAAAGTAGAAACAACGACTGAAGAAGTGACTAAATGGTTGAAAAATTATAAACCATTTCTTCCAAAATCGATGAAATGGCTACCCATAATCGTTTCTATTTGTTCTATAACTCTAATAGGTTTAGTAATTTTTAAGCTCATTCCTTCTTCATTGGTTGGTTATTGGTTGCTTGTGGGCTTGTTTTTAACAGGACGTTATGTAAAAAAAACGAATACATTATCAACGGCTACAGATAAGATAAGAGACACGTTTAGGCAATATGCCTTGTTGTTAAATGCCATAGAGAATGAAACATTTAATTCAGAATTACTTCAACAAAAACAAAAAACGATTCAACTAAAAAATGAAAAAGCCTCAGTTGTTTTAAAGCAGCTTTCAAGAGCAATGGATGCGCTAGATAATCGGAATAATATTATTTCGGCCCTCTTTGGAAACGGTTATTTTTTAACCGATTTAAAACACAGTTACTCTATTGAAAAATGGATAGAAAAATATGGCGATACTGTTGATAATTGGTTTAACGTTGCTGCTTTTTTTGATAGTTATAATAGCTTAGGTAATTATGTTTTTAACCATCCTAATTATGTTTTTCCAGACATTCTGAAAGCTGGAGAGAAAACGCAGGTGATGCAATTAGGCCATCCGCTTCTTAATAAAGAAAAGCGAATAGATAATGATTTTAGTATAGAAAACCAGCATTTTTTTATAATTACTGGCGCTAATATGGCTGGAAAAAGTACTTTTTTAAGAACCGTTTCTCTCCACATAGTCATGGCAAATATGGGATTACCCGTTTGTGCTACATCCAGTAAATATGTTCCAGTAAAATTAATTACAAGTATGAGAACTAGTGACTCTTTAACTGATGATAGTTCTTATTTCTTTTCTGAATTAATGCGATTAAAGTATATTGTAGAGACCATTGAAACCGATTCTTATTTTATTATTTTAGATGAAATACTAAAAGGAACAAATAGTAAAGACAAAGCTATAGGATCGAGAAAATTTGTTGAAAAACTAGTTGCAGGAAACACTACAGGGATTATTGCCACACACGATTTAAGTCTTTGTGAAATAGAAAACCAGTTAGACCCCGTTAAAAATTATTATTTTGATGCCCAAATAATAAACGACGAATTGTTTTTTGATTATCGTTTTAAAAAAGGGGTTTGTAAAAACATGAATGCGAGTTTTTTACTTAAAAAAATGGAGATTGTATAACTCCTAGTAATTATTCAGTAAAAACAATTTCTAATTGTACGTTACCGTTTGGTTTAACTACTTCTTTCTCATTTTCCAGCACATAGTTTTCAATGTCGTAAATTAAGGCCTTACTACCCACTTCTTGGCGCTTTAAAATGTATTTTATATTATTACTAAACGCTATTTTTTTAGACTCGACCGATGGTCTTCCAGTAAATTTTATTTTAAATCCTTCAATAGTGAATCTTTTCCCCTTGAATAAATCGTTCGATAAAAAGTAAGCGACATTAGAATCTAATTCTTTTTTAGATAACTTAATAACATATTTATGTTCTTCATTTTGAGACGTTTTTTTACCTGGCAATTCCAGATTAAAATTAGCATTAGAAAAAAATGAAACAACAATCAATAAGGAAACAAAAAACTTCATAACAACTTGATTTTATTAAGCCATCGGGATCAATATACGTTTTTTTTATTTATTTTAAATAATAGCAAACTAAACAATCGCTCTAAGGCACTACTATCGGGTTATTTACAAAACCCATTTAGTGATTAATCCATTTTTATGCACTCAAAAAAGATTAATTAAACGCTCATACCATTTTAATCTTCAACACGCAGTTTTATAGCACGATACTTTGGGGTTTTTGCTGGAGCGCCATTTTCATAAACAAAATTTTTAATATCATAAAAATGAGCTTTCTTATTCTCTTTTAAAATAGTGTTTAAGTGTTTCCATAAATATTTCTTTTTTAGCGCAATATCTTTAACAGTAATTGAAGGACTTCCAGGAACTTTCATTTTAAATTCATTAATAGTGAACTTCTCACCATTAAATAATCTGGGCGAAGAAAAATATAAAACCTCCTTATCCAATGCTTTACTAGAAATCGTAATAGAATAATAATTGTCTTTTGGTGTAACAACATTAAATTCTAAAGATTTGGGTGTAAAAAACAGAACTAATAAAGTAACTAGCGGTACAACAAGCTTCATAGCAATCATTTTATATCTTTAATAACTTATTTATCGTATTATTTATTGCATAAGTACTTGTAATATAACCACTACGGGTTTCTTAAATAATTGAAATTTCTTTGCGACTTTTTAACATCTGAACAAATTTTTCGGCCTCACATTCGTGTTTTTATGAAGCGAATTAAAAGTAGAACTCTTATATCTGGATTTCTGTTTACTTATCTTTTAATTGAATTTCTCTGTAGTTAATGGGAACCCCAATAAAGTTAAGTATGGTTTTACTCTGAATTATCGTTGCATATCGGTTTATAGTTCATAAAAAATGCGATATTTGCGTTAAGAAACACGACCTCTATGTCTCAAAAAAACAAAACTCTTGGAGAGTATATTATTGAAAATCAGGCCTCTTTTAAATACACTTCAGGAGAATTATCTCGACTTATTAATTCTATAAGGCTCGCTGCGAAAGTGGTTAATCACGAAGTTAATAAAGCTGGGTTGGTAGACATTATTGGAGCGGCAGGAGATACGAATATTCAAGGTGAAAACCAACAAAAGCTCGATGTTTACGCAAACGATAAATTTATTCAAACGCTAACAAATAGAAATATTGTTTGTGGTATTGCAAGTGAAGAAGAAGACGATTTTATTAGTATAAATAGCCAGGATGAAAATAACCAAAATAAATATATTGTTTTAATTGATCCACTAGATGGCTCTTCTAATATAGATGTTAATGTTTCTGTAGGTACCATTTTCTCGATATACCGGCGTATTACGCCCATAGGCACCCCTGTGAAATTGAAAGATTTTCTCCAGAAAGGTAGTGAACAAGTTGCAGCAGGTTACATTGTATATGGGACCTCGACGATGCTAGTATACACCACAGGACATGGCGTTAATGGGTTTACATTAAACCCTGCCATTGGCACCTTTTATTTGTCTCACCCAGACATGAAATTTCCTAAAAAAGGTTACATATACTCGGTAAATGAAGGGAATTACAGTCACTTCCCTCAAGGTGTAAAAAATTACATCAAATATTGCCAGATGGAAGAAGGGGATCGCCCATATACTTCCAGATATATAGGTTCTCTGGTGTCAGATTTTCATAGAAACATGATTAAAGGCGGTATTTATATGTACCCTAAGAGTTCTAAAAATGCGAACGGTAAACTAAGATTACTATATGAGTGTAACCCTATCGCTTTTTTGGCAGAGCAAGCCAATGGAAAAGCAAGCGATGGCTTTACTAGGATTTTAGATATAACCCCAACAGAACTACACCAAAGAGTGCCTTTTTTCTGCGGAAATAAAAATATGGTAGAAAAAGCCGAGGTCTTTATGCAAAAAAATCCTTAAATTGTTTTGTTTAACATTTTAATTCTTAAATTATCCCACACTTATAAAAATTTTATCAAATAATGTCTAAAGTAAAAACAAATACTAATACCGAAAATATAACAGTAGCCAATGATGCTTCTACAAAAATTGATGCCATAAAGCAGCTCATTTTTGGAGAAAATATGCAAGCTTACGATTCTGAGTTTGAATCTGTAAAAAAAGACTTGTTAAACAAAAAGAAAGAACTTGAAGCATTAATTGATGAAGTTAGAAGCGAACTCATACAATCGATAGATAATTTAAGTACCGATGTAAATATTAGAGTTACTGAACTAGAAGACCACTTTAAGCATAAAATTGACGCTCTAGATAATAAAAAAGCAGACCGCAAGTTATTGGGTGAACTCTTTACTAAATTAGGAGAAAAAATAAGCCAGTAAATACCATACATGGTTTTTTCATGAATCAACAAGAAAAATTAGATATTCTTAAAAACATCTTACTTACAGATGAACGCCAATATGCCGAAGAAATATCTAAAAAAATAAAGATCCTTGAAGAAACCATTAACAAACAAAATCAACTTTCCCAAAAAGTTGATCCCATCATCGATCATAAGTTAGAAGAATTTATAAAGGAAATGCCCAAAACTCTTGGTCCAACCATTACTGAGGCACTAAAATCAGAAATAGAAAACTCTAAAGATGCAGTAGTTGAAGCATTATTTCCTATTATAGGTAAAATGATAAAACGGTATGTACAGCATGAAATGCAACTGCTTTCTGAAAAAATAAATTCTCAAGTAAGCAATACCTTCTCATTTAAATCATTGAAACGGAAATTTAAAGCAAAAAAAACAGGTGTAAGTGAAGGCGAATTAGTGATTCAAGAACAAATTAAACCCGTTATCGAGCAATTAATGGTGATTAATAAAGGGTCTGGCCTAATCATCTCAGAATATACCCGAACAAAAAATATTGATGAAGATATGGTTGCTGGCATGCTTACTGCTATTAAAAGTTTTGCTGAAGATGCCTTTGATAAAAAAGAGATTGAGCTGCAATACATAGAGTACGAAGGGTACCACGTGCACCTTCAAAACTTTTCTTCATATTACATTGCTGTTGTAATCTCTGGCTCATATAATGTTATTTTTAAAGACGAATTAGAAGACAAATTACTTAACTTTGCTCAAAATGTAATTAACAAGGAAGATTTAGATGATACTTCTAAGTTAAGTGAAAAATTAAAATTATATTTCGAAAATGAAAATATCTAAAAAAGTTGTTCTAATTGGTCACTTTGGTGTAGGCAAGTCTTCACTGATAAGACGCTTTGTAGAAAATACTTTTTCAGACGATTATAAAGTAACTATAGGAGTACATATTTTTAAAAAAAAGGTGGCCATTACTGAAGAAGACAAAGACATTTCTCTGGTGATATGGGATCTTGAAGGTAACGATGATATAAGAGATACGCGTACCTCCTATCTATTAGGAACTCATGCTTATATTTACGTTTTTGATGTATCAAGACCTGCTACTTACATGACTATTAAGGACGACATCGATTACCTTAAACAACATTGCAATAAAACACTTATAAAAATAGTAGGAAACAAAGAAGACCTGCTCACAAAGGAACAAATAAAGCAGTTGAACAAGGAAATCGAACCTCTTGTCGATTTTTACACAAGTGCCAAAACTGGAAACGAAGTTGACGAACTTTTCTCTAAATTAGCAATGGAGCTAATTTAAATAAGTAGAGAAGAAATGCTTAAAACTTATAAAAAAGAACATGGAAAAACGATAATTCAGTATTTAGTAGTTGACTTTAATGGTCAAATACTAGAATCTGATGATGTTTTGTTTAGTAATGTAAAGGCGCAAAATATAACAGATATTAATCCCTTTTTTGAGACGCTAATCCCGCTTCTAGAAACAGATCATGAAGACTACTTTTTCAATTGTATCCATCTTAATTTAAATAACAAATCAATTACAGCAGATATTACCCTTAAAACGTTCAATAAAGAGAAATATCCGCTCCTTACCATTACCGACCTTAGCTCGCATTATAAGCATTATCAAACGACTGCTCAAGTAAGAAACGAGTCGGTTATTAATTCTCAAATCCTAGAATTAAAAAACAGTTATTTAAGAGAAAAAGAAGAATTCAAAAACACGTTTATTGCTAATTTCAGCCATGAATTGCGAGATCCTATAACGGGTATTATTACTTTTTCTGATATTTTAACGAACACGCCATTAAATGATGAACAGCAAAATTATTTGCAAATTCTAAAATCGTCTTCTAATTTTTTAAAGAAAATGATTGATGATATTTTAGACATCTCAAAAATAGAAGTAGGGAAATTAAAATTAGTTTTAAAACCTTTTAATATTAGAGAGCTTTTAAATGATATTAATGCAAATTACTCCATACGCGCAAAAGAAAAAGGGCTGGAATATGTCTCAACTATTGATGAAAAAATCCCCACACAAATAGGGGGAGATGCTATTAGATTAAGACAGGTGCTTACCAATCTATTAGATAATGCCATTAAATTTACTGAAAAAGGCAGTATTAATTTTAATGTCTCTTTAAACCAAATAAGAGCTCAAAAAGCGAGTATTCATTTTGAAGTTATCGATACAGGTATGGGAATCGCTCCAGAAAATATAGACTCTATTTTTAAGAACTTTACGCAAATAAACAACCCACTATCATTTAAAGGGTCTGGTTTAGGATTAGCCATTGTTAAATACTTAGTGGAGTTAACACATAGCAAGATCTCTGTAGAAACTGAATTAGGAAAGGGCTCTACTTTTTCTACTAATATTAATTTTAGATTAGAACCAGAGTCTAAACAAAAAGCAAAACCCCTCAAAAAAACGATAACAAAGCCCATAAAACAAGATAAAAAATACAATATTCTTCTTGTTGAAGATTCTGAAATCACCCAACTTTCTGTACTAAAAATATTAGCAAGAAAAGGGCAATTTTTCTTAGACATTGTCTCTGATGCCAGCGAGGTTATTCCGCGAATAGAAAATTCAGAATTTGATCTCGTGTTAATGGATATCAAACTAAAAGACCAATGGGGAGATGAAATTGCAAAAAAAATAAGACAGCTTCCAGAGCGTGAGCATAAAAGAGTACCTATTATTGCTTTAACTGCTAAAATATTTAGTGCCGATTTAAAAAAATATAAAAAGGCAGGCATTAACGATGTTGTAAAAAAACCTTTTGATGAAATTACCTTAATAAATACAATTAACAAATATTTAAAGTAAAAATTAGCTGCTTTTACGACAACTGTACGGGATTTTAGTGTATCTTTCTTAACAATTTATCCCACTTATGCTGAATTTATACATAAATCCGCAAGCAAACACCATTAGCCAATTCATTCTTCTTGATGAAAAAGGCATTGTAATAGAAAACGAATCTCATCTTTTTAAGAAAGCTATTGGAAAACCGATAACAGCATTACACCCGTTTTTTGAAAGTGTCGATTTTTTATCAAAAAATAAAAATCAAGAATTTAATTTCAAATGTATTAATACGGCTTTAAAAGGGAAAACTTACATTATAGACATTACGATAAAGACTTTTGAAAAAGATACCAATTCATTAATTATTATTGATGATTTAACAAGGCACTACAGCAATTTACAAAAAGTGACTCAAATAAGAAATGAGGCCATAATTAACGCAGAAGTGTTAAAATATAAAAACCGTATTCTGGAGGAGAAAGAGCGTTTTAAAAATCGATTTATTAGAAGTTTTAGTCATGAAATAAGAATTCCTATTAATTCTATTAATAGAATGTGCTTGCTTTTAAGAGATACTAATTTATCGCAAACCCAGCGTTACAATTTAAATGTGGTAAGCAATATAAATGATCAATTAAAACATATTATAAGTGATATCCTCGATATCTCAAAAATAGAAACAGGGTATTTTGAGGTGCAAACGCGTGCTTTTAATATTTATGACATGCTAGATCATATTAACGCCATTACAGAACAAAAGTGTCGTGAAAAAGGATTAGAATTTATTTACAAAATAGATGCGTCTTGTCCAGTATTTTTAGAAGGCGATCAATACCGTTTAACTCAAATATTAACTAATTTAATAGAGAATGCTATAAAATTTACTACCACTGGAACTATTGAATTAGAAGTTATTACAAAAAGTAAAACTAGAAATAATATTCAATTAGATTTTAAAATAAGCGATACTGGAATGGGGATAGCCCACAAGGACCTCAAGGCGATTTTCAATGGTTTTTATCAAGTTAATAATAATAGAATTAAAGACAAAGGTATTGGTCTAGGGCTATCTATAGTTAAACATTTAGTAAATGTTTTAGAAGGAACGATAACGGTTAATAGTGAGTTGGAAAAGGGAACAACATTTACGGTGAATTTACCGTATTTAATAGCTAAAAGTCAAATACAAAATAAGAAAGCGCTTCAACAAAAAAAACAGTTAAAAAACGCACTAAAAGTTTTAGTTGCCGATCCATTTTCTAAAGCTGAAAAAGAACTTGAAAGCATATTTAATCAGAAAAAATACATTTTAAATTTTGTTGAATCTGGCGATGCGGTCATTGAAAGTTTAAACAGAACCAAATATGATGTTTTAATTATGAATCTTAAACTCCCAAAAATGGATGGTATAGATACGATTCGCTACATTCGTCTTTCTGAAGATGCTACGTTTAAAAATATTCCAGTGGTTATGGTGTCTACCAATAAAAATGAAGAAGAAGAAAAAAAATGCTTAAAAAATAAAGCCAATGCTTACATAAGCAAACCCTATGAAAAAAATGCACTTGCAGAAAAAATAAATGCTTTGATAAAAGAAAAAGTAGATGATTTTAATTTAATATAGGCTTGTTTTTCTAAAAATAACACAAGCCCATTATCTATTCATATTCTTAATTTCATCAATAAAAGTCGCACTATCTACGCCATGTTGCACTAAATCTAAAGCTTTGTCTGTGACGTATTTTGCATTTTTAGGTCTAAACCCAAGACCAACACATAAACGTTCTAAAATACCAATTTGCTTTTCGCCTTCTACTTGATCTACCCAAACCATCCTGGCCAAATCATATAAACGTTCCAATCGTCTTTCGTAAGATGATGGGGGGTTAATTGGGTGCGCCTTGTAATTCTTTAAAATCTCAGCATAGTCTTTATCACTGATATCTAAGTTTCGCGATAAACGATCTAAAAAAGCACGTTCTTCGCTACTAATTACACCATCACTCATTGCAACTCTTACTATTGCTGCAAAATGATCTTCGTTTCGTTTTTTAAATCCGCTATCAAATAAATCTGAAAATGACATCTTTCTTTCTTTAAATTCAGCGCAAAGATAGTTAAACGAAGCACCTTTTAAAATTAAATTTTTTTTTAATTTTTAGAAAAGGTGTTCGAGAACTGACTGACGTAAATTTTCTTATCTCGAACACGTATTAAATTAGATTCGTTCTAAATAAAAATATTTTACAATATATTTATAAAAAAGAGGCTGTCTGAAAAGTATGTTTAATCGTCCTTCTGTCCCGAGGCTTCGGGATATTTCAGAATCTCATAATGTGACGTGTTAGTCTTTTGTGAGAACCTGAAATATCCCGAAGTTTCGGGACAGGTTGACGAAATGGACCTTTTTAGACAGCCTCTAATATAATCTATAAAGTAAAAATTTTTAAATTATAAGAGTTCTACTTTACCAGTATGTAAACTGTAAACTCCTCCTACAATACTAATTTCTCCTTTGTCTTCTTGTTCTTTAAGAATTGGACTTTTCTCTCTTATACGCTCTATCGTTAACTTTACATTGTTTTCAACGGTTTTAGCAACAAAGGCTTTATTTGAAGAGTTCGATTCGCCACTAACTTCATCTTTAGATTTCTCTACAGCCGGTAAAATATTACTTAATAGTCCTGTTATATTACCCAGTTCTACACCATCGCATGCTGCTTTTACAGCCCCACAAGATTCATGACCTAAAACTAAAACTAATTTACTGCCAGCCACTTTACAAGAATATTCTAAACTTCCTAGAATATCTGTGTTTTCAAAATTACCAGCCACTCTGGCAACAAAAATATCTCCTATGGCTTGGTCTAAAACAGTTTCTACTGGCACTCTAGCATCGATACATGATAATACGACTGCTTTTGGAAACTGTCCTGTAATGGTTTGCTCTATTAAAGCACTATTATTTACACTTTGTTTTTGATTATTTACAAATCTTTGGTTTCCTTCTAATAGGTCGCTTAACACGTTTGATGGCGTTAGCGTACTTTGCACTTCTTTTGTAATTGCTGTATCTTTCATTTTATTGCTTATTATTAATTGATAGTATTCTTTACGTTATTTTTAATCCATTCCATACAGGATGCGAAATCCGGATAGAGGCATTCCTTGGGAATAAGTTCTGGGATAAGTCCTATACGTTCCATCATATATTTGGGTTGTTTTAGTACATCGACAAATAGTATGGTCATGCCTTGTTTTCTTAAATCGACAAGTACATCTTCCATAGTATAGAGTCCGCTTTGATCTAAATAGGGCATTCGCCCAAGTCGAATCACCACCGTTTTAGCAGTACTAGGAATTTGTTTTGCCAATTGTTGAAACTCATCATTAGAGCCAAAAAACAAAGGGCCTTTAATATGTTTAATAAAAACTTCTTCTTTTAAACTTTCTGGAAAACCAGTTTCATCTGGCCAAGCTTCTTCTTTTAACACTTTAACATCAGAACGCCGTGCGGTTACCTCTCCAATTTTTTTCATGAACATTAACGAGGCAATTATTAAACCTATTCCTACCGCATAAACCAGATCCCAAACCGAAGACAGCACCAAAACAACGAGCATAATTAACACTTCAGAGCTTAATTTTAATGGGCCTAGTTTCATGTCTTTAGGCATGGCAGGAATTGCTTTAAGCCCTTTGTAATCCATAACGCCAATGCCAACAGTAATTAAAATGCCCGCCAATACCGCGGCTGGAATTTTAGAGGCCACAGGCCCTAATGCCAAAAGAATAATTAAAAGCATAATTGAAGCAATCATCCCAGATAACTTGGTTTTACCACCAGCATTAATATTTACAACCGTTCGTATCGTGGCTCCTGCACCTGGAATCCCCCCAAAAATAGCGCCAATACTATTACCAATACCTTGACCTATAAGTTCTTTATTGGGTTTGTGTTTTGTTTTGGTCATATTATCTGCTACAACACTGGTAAGTAAAGAATCTATAGCCCCTAATAAAGCTAAGGATATTGCAGTAAAAATGTAGGGCGTTATGCTGGAAAAACTAAATTGAGAAAAAATCTCTAATCTAGGAATAGGTAATCCCGAAGGAATTTTCTCAATGGTTCTATAATCTAAACCCATAGCATAAGCCACCCCTGAAACCGCAATTAATGCGACTAAAGCGCTTGGCACTTTCGTAGTAATGCGTTTAAATCCATAGATAATAATAATGGTACACAAGGCCAAGATAAGCTCTAGCCAATTAATGTGTTTAAATGCTCTTGGTAATACTTTTAGAGTCCCAATGACTCCTTTTGAATAATTTGCTGCTAGTGTTTTAGATTCTTTAGCAATATCGTCTTGCGAGAGCGCTTGTGCTCTTTTAATAGTTTCTTTGAAGTCTTCTAAAACTAAAATGCCTTCTCCAGCTTCATCGCTAAGTATATTTTCAAGAATTAATTCTTCGGCTTGAGGTTTAAACTTAGTTACTAATTCAAGATCTTCTTTAGGGTAATAGCCAATAGACGGGAGTATTTGAGTAATTAATATAATCACTCCTATAGCCGTCATAAACCCAGATACTACAGGGTATGGAATGTATTTTATGTATTTACCAAAACCCATTACCCCAAGGATAATTTGAATGACCCCAGCCAAAATAAAGACCGTTAATATTGCAGGAAGTGCCTTGTTTACATCGCCATCGTTTGCTGCAATTATTCCAGCAATAACAAGCATACTTACTGCAGTCATTGGTGCGGTAGGTCCAGAAATTTGTGTATTGGTTCCTCCAAAAAGTGCCGCAAAAAAACTAATAAAAATAGCGCCATATAATCCAGCTCCAGGGCCTAGGCCAGAGGAGACACCAAAGGCGAGTGCTAGAGGTAAAGCAACAATTCCTGCTGTAATTCCTCCAAAGGCGTCGCCTTTTATGTTAGAAAACAAGTTTTTCACACGGTTTAGATTTATAGTGACTAAATTTTATTTACTTTATACAAGGCTTTAATTTAAGCTAACATTTATAGCATTAAAAGTTAACAAATGCTATAATATTAATTTGATCCCTCCCAGAGGTTTCAAAAAATTGGTTCATATATCCTAATTCTAATCTCAGCGTCTTAGAAAACTCATAACCTAAGCCACCGTACAATCTATTTCTATCAAATATAGAGGTTTTGGTATTTAAAAATATTTCGTTGTAAGCCGATAAATAAAATGGCCCATCGACTCCCTCTTCATTTCTTTTAAAAGGCACTTTCAAACTCAAAAAATATCGAAATCGCATTTTAAAATCGTCTTCAACAAATCGTTGCTCAAAACGATAGCGGTGCGTTAATCCTAAGCGACCTAATTTTTGTTTGGTAACAAACTGTTGAAAAATGCGATGCTCATTTACCGACACTTTTTCATTGGCATTGGGCAAATAATTTTCAGATAAAATATAGCCATAACCCAATAAAAGGTTGTTATTATTTTCTGAAAGGTTATAGCCCAAACCCGTTCTTAAAAGTAACTGTTCTAGATCGGCTATGGCATCGTAATTTCTGTATTGTACCTCGTGGTGAAGGTTCCATTTAGAATTTATCTTTTTACTGCCTATATAGATTAACCAATTCCCAAGATTGCTTTCTTGAGAATGGCTTTTAAACACCATAAAAAAAGTTAAGACCGCTAGGGGAAGTGACCTCAAAAATAGATTCATATTTACTAGTATAAGTTAGAGGGTTTACTGCTTTTTTGGTCTTAATTTAAAAAACTCAATAAAACTATCGGGGTTCTCTACAATACCACGTTCGGATATCAGTTTAATATTAATCGCTCTTTCCTTAGCTTTAAAAGCAAAATCATCAAGGATTTCTATGATATCATAATCCAAAAATCTGGTTTTTCTTACGTCCAGTTCTAAATAAGAGTTTTCTGGTAGGTTATCTAATTCTTTTAATATCGTTGCCTTATTAAAAAAGGTCACCTCTTCTGCAAGCGTCATTTTCACTTTTCCATCATCTATATCTTCGCCTTCTTTATGAAGGAAATGCGAGTTCTTATAACTGTGATATAAGGTCACCATGATACCAATAGCCAAACCAATACCAATACCCCAAAGTAAATCTTTAAACACAATAATTAGTACCGTTGCAATAAACGGAACGAATTGTTTCCAGCCTGCAGTCCACATGGCTTTAAAGGTGGAAGGCTTAGCTAATTTGTAGCCTACTATAAAGAGAACAGCCGCTAAAACCGATAGGGGTATCATGTTCAAAATCGTTGGAATTAATAATACCGAAATAAGTAAGAAAAAACCATGAATAATCGCACTTAGCTTTGTTTTATTTCCAGATTGTATATTTGCCGAACTACGAACAATTACTTGAGTAATAGGGATCCCTCCAATTAACCCAGAAAGAATATTCCCTGAACCTTGAGCAAACAATTCTCTATTGGTAGGAGTTACCCGTTTTTCTGGGTCTAATTTATCGGTTGCTTCAACACACAATAGGGTTTCCAAACTCGCAACAAGTGCAATGGTAAATGCTGTAACCCATATTCCAGAAGAGCCAATAACGCTAAAATCGGGAAAGGTAAATTGCCCTAAAAAACTATCTAAACTGTCTGGAACAGGAACTTGTACTAAATGACTTTGTGCAATGTCCATCCCTGTACCTCGGGTTAAAATATAGAAAACAATACCTGCAACAACGGCAACTAAAGGTCCTTGTATTAATTTGAAAATATTATGCTTATGCACCAGTACATTAGACCATAGTATTAAGATAATTATAGCTAATATGGCTATTACCGTAGAGCCTAATCCTAAATTTTGAGGAATGCTTACAATGTCTGTAAAAATATTACTGTTTCCTCCAAAGAGCACAAAATTCCCTTCAGGGTCTTTATCAATCCCAAAAAAATGAGGGATTTGTTTTAGAATGATAATTATCCCAATACCCGTAAGCATCCCTTTTATTACTGAAGATGGAAAATAATATCCAATAATACCAAATTTAAGTACTCCAAAAAGGATTTGAATAATGCCAGCTAAAACTACAGAAACCAAAAAAGCTTCATAGCCCAAAGTTGCTATTGCCGCTAAAACAATGGCAGCCAAACCTGCAGCGGGACCACTTACACCAACCTCAGAGCCGCTTATACTTCCAACGACAATACCTCCTATAATTCCTGCAATTAATCCTGAAAACAGGGGTGCGCCACTGGCCAATGCAATACCTAAACAAAGTGGTAATGCTACAAAAAACACGACAATACTTGCTGGTATGTCGCTTTTAATAGTTTTAAACATATTATGTATGAATTTATACCTTTAGATTAAGTCTAACGGTGATATTAATTAATTACTAAATAATTTAATTTTAAAAGAATCTCTAATTTACGAAATGTTGAATTCTGGGGGAGGGAAAATCAGGTTAAGATGCGGTTTGGGGTATTTTTTAAAACAATAGCTTAAATTCTCTTCATTTTCTGGAGTAAAACACGATTCACAAACTGGAGTTAAGCTTAAAACGATAACTTCAAACTCTTTATTTTTTTCATTGCTTTTGTTTTCCTCCTCTTCCTCTTCTGAGAGGTCATATAAAAAAGAAACATCTATGGCATCATCGATAAGTAAAATCATAGATGGCGCAGTTACTGAAGCCATAAACAATGCGATAAAAAATATTGAAATTAATTGTTTTAACATGTTACTTTTCGTGAAATACAAATATAGAGTTTATGCAATATAGTAATGTTAAAGAAACTTTAAATATCGTTCAACAGTTTGATGTCGTCGCTTACTATCCAACCTGTTTTACCATCGCCTAATTTAATTTCTTTCCAGTTACTAACGGCATCGATGACTTGAACTTTGGTGCCTTCATGTATGGTGAAAACTTCATTACTTCTTAAATTAGGTTCACTTTTAACCTTAGACTCTTGAGCAAAGACAATAGCAGGATTATTACTTTTTTGCAAACTAAAATTATGAAATGAAAAACCTAAACTCATGAGAGTTAGTAACAAAACAATAAAGCTACCAACAAAAGAAAGTCGTTTTTTATTAGTTGTGTATGAAAAATAGTAAAACAAGACTAAGATTACAAAAAGAACAACTAAGAACACGGTGAGCTTCGCCCAAGCATTATAAGTCATACTCGTAGATGCTTTTCTAACAAACTTAGATAATCCTACTTCGGGAATTATAGCAATATCATCTACAGTCATATTATTTGCAAAGGCTTTGTTATTTAGAATGTCTTTATCTTTTGGCTTGAGCTGAAGTGCTTTTTCGTAATAATAAACGCTAGGTGCAACATTGCTTAATTTGTAATGTGAATTTGCTAAATTAAAATACAACTCGGCCGAATGCTGATTGGTTTTTAAAATCGCTTCATATTTATCAATCGCCTCGGCATATTTTCCTTCATTATACAGGGTATTCCCTTGCTCAAAAAGCAATTCATTTTGTGAAAAAAGTATTCCATTAAAGGCTAAACAAAATATTACAATTAAGAGTCTCATCTAATTTCTTTATCAATTAATGAAATGGTTTCACTGGCTTTATCATAATCTTGTTGCATGGTTACATTGGTTATTGGAGTATATCTTGCGAGTTCGCAATTCTCCAGTAGGGCATCAAATACCTTTATAGTTGCTGCATTAACTTGTCTTTCGGCCAATAATGATTTGATATGATCTTTACTTAATTCACTGGTCTCAATAGATAGTTTTCCTTTTAAATAATTGTGCAATGCTTTTTCCAGCGCAACATAAAACGCTTCTTTTTCTCCTAAAGCTTTTTTGGCTTCCCCTAAATACTTTCTAGCAAGCCTATCGGCTTTTCTCGTTTTATTTCCGGCGATATCCAAGGCGCGTTCTTCTCTTTTTCTGCGGTAAACAATGGCTAAAGGAATGGCTAATAACGGCAATAACAGGCTGCTCCAAAACAATTTTGATTTAAAAAAATCATTAGGCGTTTTAGAGATTAAATTCGCATTAGTTTTTATAAAAGCGAATTGGTCATTACTCATTATTACTCGCTGTTTGTTAGGATTCGCATTCGATAAATCAGTATTATCAGCGCCATTAATGGGGCCTTCTATAACATTAATTATTTTTTCCCCAGAAGAAATTCTTTTATACGTTTCAGTTTTAGGATCAAAATAAGAAAAAGAAACCGTAGGCAATGGGTATTTCCCTTTGTATTGCGGCACAATAGTATAAGTGTCTGAAACACGACCTTGCATGCCACCTAAATTGGTTCTCACGCTTTCAGAATGTTCGGGTTCATAGATTTCTAAAGAACTAGGAACTTTTAATTTGGGAAGCTCAATTAATTTTAAATTTCCTTTCCCCGAAACTTCAATTTTTGCTTGCAAGGATTCGTTTGCATTTAAATTACTTTTAGAAATCATTAATTTAAAATCAAAGGCACCTACTGCACCTGTAAAATCGGTGGGTTTGTTTTCCTCTGGTAATGGTTTTACATCGATAGAACGCCTTCCAGCAGTTATTGTTTTTTGCATGGTAGTCATGATACGCCCTCCAAAAATATCACGCCTATTGGTAGGCACATCGATACTTACTTCTAATACTAGCGGCTCGATATCTAATTTGCCTGTTTTTTGGGGATACAATACTGTTTTTCGCAGAACGACATAGCGGTAGTCTTCTCCTTTATATTTCCCATTTAATATTTTTAAGCCTTTTATATCTATGTTTTGACTCCAGAAGCCATCATATTTGGGGTTTTCTATTTCTCTCCAATTACTAACACCAGTATTAGGAGAAACGTATAATTTATAAACCACCGTAATGGCTTCATTTAAATAAGGACTGCCCTTTGAGACTTCAGCCACTAAATGAATATTATTGCTTACAATATAGTCGGCATTGTTACCATCTTTAGGTTTTTGTACTGCTTTGGTGACTAAAATTTGTACCACTTGAGATTTATAGATTTCTCCATCTATTTCTATAGTTGCTGGATTAATTTTAAATTTCCCCAGTCGTTTAGGGGTTAAAAAATAACTGTAAGTTTTAGAAAACGACCGTTTACCATTAATCCAAGAATTGCTTACTGAAGTACTCGGGCCTCCTACAATTCTAAAATTCTCAAAACTTGGCGGATTAAAGTTATCCCCATCTTTGTTCATTTCAAAATCAACTCTTAAACGCTCATTAAGCCCTAGTTTTTTCTTACTTACTTTAGTTTGAAACGTCACTTGGGCAGAAATACTGCTTGTAATGAGAAAAATTATTAAAAATGATATGTTCTTTATACCTTTCATGATAAACTACTATTTAAACAACGAGTAACGATTTTCTAAAGGGTTGTTTTTCGATGTTTTAATGCTTGTAATAACGGTCCCAACTAATGGGGTGTTTTCATTTATAGCTTTAGTCATTTTTTTGGGTTAGCTGTTTTTTAAAAATATTTTGTAATAATTTTTACCAATCTTTTTCAGTTTGCACTTTAGCCCCTTTTACTTTCTTTGCATTTATTTTTTCTTGAACTTTTTGTTCTTGGTTATTCATAGCTTCTAATAGGTTTTTAATTTGCTGAGGCGATAATTGTCCTGGTTGTTGTT
>CALDCO010000104.1 GCA_937937185.1 uncultured Flavobacteriaceae bacterium | reverse complement strand
TCGTTAGATCGAGCTGAGCTTTCTAGTGAATTTACGAGACTTAATTTAAAAGAAAAAAGAGGCTGTCTGAAAAGTATTTTTAATCGTCTTTCTGTCCCGAAACTTCGGGATATTTCAGAATCTCATAATGTGACGTGTTAGCCTTTTGTGAGAACCTGAATCAAGTTCAGGTTGACGAAATGTACCTTTTTAGACAGCCTCGTTTCGTTATATAAATCTTAAGCTTGTCCCGCTGGTCCAAAATTTAATGGAATTGGAGGCTGCTCATAATCTTTAATTTCGCCATGAGCTTTTTCAAATCGATTTACATTTTCGCCCAATGCTTTTAATAAACGCTTGGCGTGTTGGGGTGTTAAAATAATTCTAGATTTTACTTTACTTTTAGGAGTTCCTGGCATAATGCTTACGAAATCTACAACAAATTCTGAAACCGAATGGTTAATTATTGCTAAGTTAGAATAGGTACCTTCTGCAACTTTTTCGTCGAGCTCTATATTAATTTGTCCTTGTTTTTGTTTGTGTTCTTTTTTTTCTGCCATTGAAAAATTATTTTTATTCCTGCAAAGGCTGGAATTTCATTAATATTGTTTCTTTATCTTATACACTACATGTTTATTCCCTACCACATTGGCAAATAAAAAATCCTGTAGAAAAACAAAGCCTTCAAGTACTAATTACGAGAAGGCTTTTATTTTATAGATTTCCGCCATCGCGAAAATAAATTCGACTAGCACAATTCAAAAGTGACGCGAATCGTATTGAATTATGCCGGTTTTATTTAATTATAATTTACTTCTTGTTTTTTAACTTGCATCATCTCGTCGAATTCTTCTTTAGAACCTACTATAATATTCTCATAAACACGCATTCCTGTTCCTGCAGGGATTCTATGACCGACAATTACATTTTCTTTAAGCCCTTCTAAAGTATCTACTTTACCGCTTACAGCAGCTTCGTTAAGTACTTTTGTGGTCTCTTGGAAAGAGGCGGCAGAGATAAACGATTTTGTTTGTAATGAAGCTCTTGTAATACCTTGTAATATTGGCGTTGCAGTAGCAGGCTGAGCATCTCTAGCTTCAACAAGTTTCTTGTCCTCACGACGCAATAGAGAATTTTCGTCTCTTAACTCGAAAGATGTAATAATTTGCCCTTCTTTTAAGTTTGAAGATTCTCCAGCATTTTCTACTACTTTCTTTCCAAAAATATCATCGTTTTGTTCTATAAAATCAGATTTATGAACTAATTGATCTTCTAAGAAAATGGTATCGCCAGAATCTATTATTCTTACCTTACGCATCATTTGTCGGACAACCACTTCAAAATGCTTATCATTAATTTTAACCCCTTGTAAACGGTAAACTTCTTGCACTTCGTTTACTAAATATTGTTGTACTGCAGATGGGCCTTTAATATTAAGAATATCGTTTGGCGTAATAGAACCATCTGAAAGTGGCATACCAGCCTTAACAAAATCGTTTTCTTGTACAAGAATTTGATTTGATAATTTTACTAAATACTTCTTAATGTCACCTAATTTAGATTCTATAATAATCTCACGATTTCCTCTTTTAATTTTCCCAAAAGAAACCACCCCATCAATTGCGCTTACTACAGCAGGATTAGAGGGGTTACGTGCTTCAAATAATTCTGTTACACGAGGAAGACCACCAGTAATATCACCCGCTTTTGCCGATTTACGAGGGATTTTAACTAAAATTTTACCCACTTTAATTTTCTCGCCATCGTCAATCATAATGTGTGCCCCTACTGGTAAGTTATAAGAGCGAATCGCATTCCCTTTTCCATCTTCAACAATAAGCGTAGGAATTAACTTTTTATTTCTAGATTCTGAAATTACTTTTTCTTGGAAACCTGTTTGCTCATCAATTTCTACCTGATAAGTAACGCCTTGTTCAATATTCTCATACTTTACTTTTCCAGCAAATTCAGAAATAATAACACCGTTGTAAGGATCCCATGAACATACCACATCGCCTTTCGTTAATTTATCGCCGCTTTTAATTGAAATTGAAGAACCATAAGGAATATTATTAGTACTTAGCGTAATTCCCGTTTTTTCGTCCATTAACTTTAATTCAGAAGTACGAGAAATCACAACATCTACTATATTACCATCATTATCTTCTCCTTTAACCGTTTTTAAATCTTCTATTTCGGCTATACCATTAAATTTAGCTATTAACTTGTTTTCTTCAGAAATATTACCCGCAATACCCCCCACGTGGAACGTACGCAACGTTAACTGGGTTCCTGGTTCTCCAATAGATTGTGCAGCAACCACACCAACCGCTTCGCCACGTTGTACCATTTTGTTTGTCGCTAAATTACGACCATAACATTTCGCACAAATTCCTTTTTTGGCTTCGCAACTTAATGGCGAACGTACTTCTACACTGTCTATAGGTGAATCTTCAATATCTTGAGCAATTTCATCGGTTATTAGCTCTCCAGAGGCCACTATTAATTCTTGAGTTAATAGATTATGAACATCATTAAGCGCGATACGTCCAACAACACGTTCTCTCAGTTTTTCTACAACCTCATCATTTTTCTTTAATGCCGTTACTTCAACCCCTCTTAACGTGCCACAATCTTCACTGTTTACAATAACATCTTGAGAAACATCTACTAAACGACGCGTTAAATAACCTGCATCGGCAGTTTTTAAAGCCGTATCTGCCAATCCTTTACGTGCCCCGTGGGTAGAAATAAAGTATTCTAAAATAGAAAGTCCTTCTTTAAAGTTAGAAAGAATAGGGTTTTCAATAATTTCTCCACCTCCTGCATTAGATTTTTTAGGTTTTGCCATTAATCCACGCATTCCTGTAAGCTGGCGAATCTGTTCTTTAGAACCACGAGCTCCAGAATCTAGCATCATGTACACCGAGTTAAACCCTTGTTGGTCTTCTCTAATACGTTTCATAGATAATTCAGTCAATTCCGCATTTGTAGACGTCCAGATATCAATGACTTGATTATAACGTTCGTTATTAGTAATAAGCCCCATATTATAATTGGCCTTAATCCCATCAACTTGTTTATTAGCAGCATCAATCATCGTGTGTTTTTCTGGTGGGATAATAATATCTCCTAAACTAAAGGATAAGCCACCTTGAAAAGCAAATTTATAACCTTGGGTTTTTATTTCATCTAAAAATGCAGCTGTTTCAGGTACACTAGTCACTTTTAAAATATTACCAATAATATCTCTTAACGATTTCTTCGTTAATACTTCGTTAATAAATCCAGCCGCTGCAGGTACTTTTTCGTTAAATAATACCCTACCTACTGTCGTTTCTATAATTTGAGGCACTAACTTGCCTTCTTCATTAAAGTCTATAGCTCTTACTTTTATCCCTGCATTTAAATCTACTCGTTTTTCATTATAGGCTATGGTTACTTCCTCGGCAGAATAAAACGTTAAACCTTCTCCAACTACTTTTACTTCTGGAGTCGATTTACGCAACTTTGTCATGTAATATAACCCTAATACCATATCCTGTGAAGGTACAGTAACAGGCGAACCATTGGCAGGATTTAAAATATTGTGAGATGCTAGCATTAACAACTGGCATTCTAAAATAGCTTCCGGACCTAATGGTAAGTGTACTGCCATTTGGTCGCCATCGAAATCGGCATTAAAAGCGGTACATACTAACGGGTGTAATTGTATCGCTTTACCTTCAATTAATTTAGGCTGAAATGCCTGAATACCAAGACGGTGAAGCGTTGGCGCACGGTTTAGTAATACAGGATGGCCTTTAAGCACATTTTCCAAGATATCCCAAACCACTGGCTCTCTTTTATCTATAATTTTTTTAGCAGATTTTACCGTCTTTACAATCCCTCTTTCTATTAATTTTCTAATGATAAATGGCTTGTAAAGCTCGGCAGCCATATTTTTAGGCAATCCGCATTCGAATAATTTTAATTCTGGTCCAACAACAATTACCGAACGTGCAGAATAATCGACACGCTTACCTAATAAGTTTTGACGAAAACGTCCTTGTTTTCCTTTTAACGAATCGGATAAGGATTTCAAAGGTCGGTTAGAATCTGTTTTTACAGCCGATGATTTACGGGTGTTATCAAATAATGAATCTACCGATTCTTGTAACATCCGTTTCTCATTTCGTAAAATCACTTCTGGTGCCTTAATCTCTACCAAACGCTTTAAACGGTTGTTACGAATAATAACACGTCGGTAAAGATCGTTTAAATCAGACGTTGCAAAACGCCCACCATCTAATGGCACTAACGGACGTAATTCTGGTGGAATAATTGGGACCACCTTCATAATCATCCATTCCGGTCTGTTTTCTCTATTCTCATTAGATTCACGTAATGCCTCTACCACTTGAAGGCGTTTTAAAGCTTCTGTTTTGCGTTGTTTAGACGTTTCTGTATTTGCTTTATGTCGTAACTCGTAAGATAAGGTATCTAAATCGATGCGAGATAATAACTCTATTAAACACTCTGCTCCCATTTTGGCAATAAACTTAGTAGGATCTGTGTCTTCTAAGTATTGATTTTCTTGCGGAAGCGATTCTAATATGTTTAAATATTCTTCTTCTGTAAGGAAATCCATTTTTTGTAATGGCTCGCCTTCAGCATTCATTGCATCACCAGATTGAATCACGACGTAACGTTCGTAATAAATAATCATGTCTAATTTCTTAGACGGTAACCCAAGTAAATATCCTATTTTATTTGGTAACGAACGGAAATACCAGATGTGTGCTACAGGAACCACTAAATTAATGTGGCCTACACGATCACGACGTACTTTCTTTTCTGTTACTTCAACCCCACAACGGTCACATACAATGCCTTTGTAACGTATTCTTTTATATTTTCCGCAAGCACATTCGTAATCCTTAACAGGACCAAAAATTCGCTCACAAAATAAACCATCACGTTCTGGTTTATGCGTTCTATAGTTAATTGTTTCAGGTTTTAAAACCTCACCTCTAGACTCTGCTAAAATAGACTCTGGTGATGCTAACCCTATAGAAATTTTATTAAACCTCTTTACTGTATTCTTGTCTTGTTTTCTTGCCATAATACTGAATACTTGATTTTATTCTTCTAATCTAATGTCTAATCCCAATCCTTTTAATTCGTGCATCAATACATTGAAAGATTCAGGTAATCCTGGATCTGGCATTGGTTCGCCTTTTACGATTGCTTCGTAAGTTTTGGCTCTACCAACAACATCATCAGACTTTACCGTTAAGATTTCTCTTAATGTACTAGATGCACCATAGGCTTCAAGTGCCCATACTTCCATTTCACCAAAACGCTGTCCTCCAAATTGGGCTTTACCACCAAGCGGTTGTTGCGTTATTAATGAGTATGGCCCTATTGAACGGGCGTGCATCTTATCGTCTACCATATGCCCCAACTTAAGCATATAAATAACTCCTACTGTTGCAGGTTGATCGAAACGTTCTCCAGTTCCGCCATCGTATAAATACGTATGCCCATATCTTGGAATTCCTGCTTCATCTGTAAAGCCATTAATTTGATCGATAGTTGCGCCATCAAAAATAGGCGTTGCATAAGTACGACCTAAATCTTGACCAGCCCATCCTAGTACAGTTTCATAAATTTGACCAATATTCATACGAGAAGGAACGCCTAATGGATTTAATACAATATCTACTGGAGTGCCATCTTCTAAGAAAGGCATGTCCTCTTGACGAACAATACGCGCAACAATACCTTTATTACCATGACGTCCTGCCATTTTATCTCCAACTTTAAGTTTACGTTTCTTTGCAATATAAACCTTAGCTAATTTTATAATTCCTGCAGGTAACTCATCACCTACGGAAATTGTAAATTTCTCACGACGTAACGACCCTTGTAAATCGTTTTCTTTTATTTTATAATTGTGAATTAAATCTGCAACTAATTTATTAGTATGCTTATCTGTAGTCCACGTTCCGGCTGTTAAATGTGTATAATCATCAACTGCATTTAACATTTTAAGTGTGAATTTCTTTCCTTTAGGAAGGACTTCTTCACCTAAATCGTTAAATATTCCTTGAGAAGTTTTACCATTTATTATATTAAATAACTTTTCTACTAATACGCCTTGTAATTCGTCAAATTTCGTATTGTAAATGGTTTCAAGGTGTGTAATGGCTTCTTTATCCTTTGCACGCTTACGCTTGTCTTTAATCGCTCTAGAGAATAATTTTTTATTAATAACCACCCCATGTAATGATGGTGATGCCTTTAATGAGGCATCTTTTACATCTCCAGCTTTATCTCCAAAAATGGCACGTAATAATTTCTCTTCAGGAGTAGGATCACTTTCCCCTTTAGGGGTTATTTTACCTATAAGAATATCGCCTGGTTTTACTTCAGCACCAACACGAATCATTCCATTTTCATCTAAGTCTTTTGTTGCCTCTTCAGAAACATTTGGAATGTCGTTTGTAAGTTCTTCGTTTCCTAGTTTAGTATCGCGAACTTCTAAAGAATACTCATCGATATGAATAGAAGTAAAAATGTCTTCGCGCACTACTTTTTCAGAAATTACGATCGCATCTTCAAAGTTATACCCTTTCCACGGCATAAAAGCAACTTTCATATTTCGCCCTAAAGCTAATTCTCCATTTTGAGTGGCATACCCTTCAGACAACACTTGGCCCTTGCTTACTTTATCACCCTTTTTTACGATAGGTTTTAAATTAATAGAAGTGCCTTGATTGGTTTTTCTGAATTTTACTAAAGGATAGGCTTTAGTATCACTATCAAAACTTACTTTCGCCTCATCTTCTGTACGGTCGTACTTAATGATAATTTCTTTCGCA
>CALDCO010000103.1 GCA_937937185.1 uncultured Flavobacteriaceae bacterium | reverse complement strand
GTGTTACTCTATCTGAATACAAATTTTGAAATTGAGCTCAATTGTTAATGAAATATAATAAAATAAGCTAAATTCTGCTGTATAATCTAATGTCAAAAATCATGACTATGAGCTTGCGAAATAAAAGTAAAACACGCCTGTGAAATTTATGAAATAAAACCGTATGAGCAAATATCACATTGCAAACACACTCGCCTTCCAATTTGCTGAACTAATTCTCGGATTAACGGAACCGTTGCAATATAGTAGGGCTGCAATCGAGCTTAATTAATTAGTAAAAACAGATTCAGAGTCGCTTTATTGCTCAATGAACTTTGAATAAATAAATGCTTCGTGAGATTTGCATGGGGCTTTGTTTATTTAATTACGGACCCATGAGGGGCTAGTGATCTAGGTAACCTTCAACCATCGATATTCTGAAAACTTGGGCCCCATTTGGCACTATTATCATCAGTATATAGGGCCGGACATGAGCCTCAGGGAGGGCCTTCTGCTTACGGCTGATAAAGATTAAAATCATCCTATATATTCAACCAAAGAAATCGCTATTCAAAACCTCATTACAATTAAAATACACTAAGGCTATTTTTGTGTTTTTGTAACAGTTTGTTTGTTTTAATGCACTAAATACTAGTAAGAAAACAACTACAATATTAGGAATTAACCAAATAATAGTTAATTTTGTTACAAAACTCAATAGCATGAAATTAACAAAACAAATATTTTTCTCCATTTTTTTACTGTTATTCATGGCTTCATGTACGGATGATGATGCTAATGATTCTAATGGTGATGATGATGGAATGCAAGTCAATCCGCTTTCAGGAGATTTTTTCCCGTCTAAAGCAGACAACGAATGGAATTACGATGTAACAAGTAAAGATAACACAACAGATGAAACTATAAATGCTACAGATCGCCTGTTTGTAGACACACCAAATGAGACTTCCTTTGAATTAGATGTGAATGACAATAGCATTTCTAATGGAACAATGAATAGTGTATTAACAAATGGAATTTTAAACAAGACAGATACAACGCTGTCCGCAAATGGCCAGCTCGTATTCTCGATTGATGGACTTGAAGATATTAATATTCCATACAATAATGCCGTTTTACTTAACACCCAAGCGCCTGATGGTTCTGAGTTATCAACTTTTATGGGAACCATTAATCAAACCGTTCAATCATTTCCTGTAACCATAAATTACACACTTAAAACCAATCACATTAAAAATTGGACCAGTATTGATTTAAATGGACAAAGTTATGATGAGGTAACCCAGGCTAATTTTGTTCTAACTATGGTCATAGATATTGCTTTACCTTTAGTAGGAAATAGACCTATTATAGATGAACAAGAAACTCTGGTAATTAATAACTATTATGGAAAAAATATTGGCCTTATAAAATCTGAAGCCGATACGACCATTACATTAAACAGTGAGACTTTGATGCTTTTGCAATCGTTACCAGATATAGATGTAAGTCAAATTCCTGAAAACATTTCAACCCAAAACACACAAAATTTAACCAGTTTCACTGTAAATTAATATCATTAAATTTAATAAATAAGGATATCATGAGGTCTTACGATTTTGTATCCTAAATTTTATATTTTATGCAATACGTTTTCTATAAATTGTATTCAACTCGCTATTGTATTTAATGCTCTTGAATTATTTTTAAGCGAAAAATTTAGCTTTTGCAGGTAAAAGAATAATTCAAGATGAGTTTGTTAGCTTAACGGGGCATTTATAGCTTGTTTCATAAAAAATTTATTCATAAAAGTTTATTTTAACGTTATTTTTATAATTTCAGCGTTTAAACTGTAGAAAATTCATAATTAATCTTTATACTAGGAAATAAAAATTATTTTAGCTTAAAATTTCAACTAATTAATTATTACCTAAAATTATATGAAACTATTAAAATATTCCCTCTTTTCATTATTATTCATATTAAGCTTTTCATGTGAGGATGAACCTGTTGACGACACAGGAGTAGTTGTAGTAACAGATCCTGACACGGACACTGATGATAATGATGACGATGATGATGATCCCAATCTTATCAACTTTTTTCCATCCACACTAGATAGCGAATGGAATTATGACGTTATTAATACTAATAACGATACTAATGAAACAACAAACTCAACAGATCGTTTGTATATTGAATCTGAGAATTTAAATACTTTTACTTTTGGAGTAAATGAAGATAATGTTGCAAATGGCACAATGAATCGTTTTATTTTAGAAGAAAACACGATGAATAAAACTGAAACTAATTTATCTACAACAGGAGAGTTAGTAATTCCTATTCCAGAATTAGATATTGTTATTCCTTTCGATAATCTTATATTATACAACTTAAATGCACCTAATAGTAGCATGCTTTCCAGTTTTACAGGGACTATTGAAAGTACTTTTGAAAATTTCCCTATAACAACAACATATACTCTAAGTACAACTCAAGCGGGACAGTTAAATACTATTAATTTAAATGGAGAGGATTACAATAATGTTGTAAAATCTAATCTAAGTCTAGTCGTGTCTGTAATCGCTACTGTAGAAGTGATTCCAGGACTTCCTGTTGAACTTCCAATATTAGATACTCAGGACTTTTTGTCTATTGATTATTATATTGCTAAGGAAATAGGCCTTGTACGAAGTGAGGCGAATACTACGTTTATGATTAATGCAGAAACACTAATGGCATTAGAACAAGCAGGTGTAGATATAAGTAATTTCCCTTCAAGTTCTTCAGTAACTAATATTCAAGAGCTTACAAGCTTTACGATTCAATAGTTAAATTAAGGCACTACTAAAGCCTTTTTTAATATAGAAATGGGATGCAATGCAAGTCGTTGCGTCCCATCTTTTATTTGGTGCCTGCAACTTGTACCGTTTGCCGAGATGATAATGTGTTCTTTAGCTTTCCTAATGGCAGGAAATAAGACTTGTTCTCCAACCTGCATACTTACTTTATAATGTTCTTTTTCGTAGCCAAAACTCCCTGCCATACCGCAACAACCACTAGGTATTATGGTAACCGTATAATTTTGTGGTAAATTTAAAACATTAAAACTATGTATTTGATTACTCTGCGCTTTTTGGTGGCAATGCCCATGAAATTTAATTGTTTTATGCACTTTACTAAACTGAGACGATTTTATATTACCTATAGCAATTTCATTGCTTAAAAATTCTTCAATTAATAAGGTGTTATTCGCTATTTTTTTTGCTGAAATTTTATCATCTGCTAACTTTAAATAATCGTCTTTAAATGTTAATATCGCAGATGGTTCTATTCCAATTAAAACAACATCTTCTGAAATAAGGTTTTTATATTTAGCAATATTTTGATTCGCCATTTTTTTTGCTTGCCCTAATAATCCTTTAGAAATAAAGGCGCGACCAGATTCAGCATTATCAATCATTTTAACTTTATAATTTAAAGCCTCTAACAAATAAATGGCATCAGCACCTATAGAAGCGTCTAATTGATTGGTAAATTCATCATTAAATAAATAAACGGTTTTAAGGTAGTCTTTTTCAGGTCGCTGTTTTTCAAATGCATCAAATAGTTTGCTTAATGTTTTATGAGAAAGCAATGGCAAACTTCGTTTTTTGGCTACTCCTAAACTGTTCTTTATCAAAATAGATGTTCTTTTATTAGAAAACATAAAGTTTGTAACCCCTAAAAAATAACGCCCAAAACGATTAAGGCTATTGTTATATGCAAATAACTTGGTTCTTAAGGCGATTCCATTTTCTTTTTGATATTGATATAAAAATTCGGCCTTTAAAGCGGCGACATCTACACTACTTGGGCACTCTGAAGCACAAGCTTTGCAACTTAAGCATAAATCGAAAACTTCTTTTAGTGCTTCATGATTAAATTTATTGGTTTTATTAGACTGGGTTAAGAATTCTCTTAATGCATTGGCTCTTGCTCTGGTTGTGTCCTTTTCATTTCTAGTAGCCCTATAACTTGGGCACATTGTGCCACCAAATTCGGCTAATTTCCTGCAGTCTCCAGAGCCGTTACACTTTTCTGCTTCTCGAAGTATTCCTTGAGAGTCAGAAAAATCCATCATGGTATTAATAATTGGTTCTTCTCGATCTACAACATACCTTAAATTCTCATTCATAGGGTAGGCCTCTATAATTTTTCCTGGGTTAAAAATGCGACTAGGATCGAAAACGGTTTTTAAGCGTTTCATTAGTTTATAGTTCGCCTCTCCTACCATAAATGAAAGGTATTCCGAACGAACAATCCCATCGCCATGTTCGCCACTAAAAGAACCTTTATATTTTTTTACGAGATGAGCCACATCTGTGGTTATTTTTTTAAACAAAACGACATCTTCTTTTCTTTTAAGATTTAAAATGGGACGTAAATGTAATTCACCTGCACCTGCGTGTGCATAATATACGGCGTCTTGTTGGTACGTTTTCATTAAATTAGAAAAGTCTTTAATATAATTGGCTAAGTCTGGCAAAGCCACGGCAGTATCTTCAATACAGGCTACTGCTTTTTTATCACCAATAATATTTCCTAAAAGTCCTAAACCCGCTTTTCTTAATTCTCCCGCATTATTAACCTCCTGACCTTTTAATATTTCATTGGCATAGCTATATTTAGAATCCTCTAATGTTTTTAATAATCGATTTACCTTCTCTGTTAAATCTTCTTCTGTATTAGCACGTACTTCGCACATTAAAATCGCTTCAGGATCGCCTACTATAAATTTTCTGTTCTCTTGTTGCGATTTATTATACTTGGTGCAATCTAAAATGGTTTTATCCATCATTTCACAAGTATATAAATCATGCTGCATGACCAGTTCTACACTTTTTAAACAGGCTTCAATAGCGTTAAAATGTGCGGCTATAATTGTGGTTTTAGTTGGAGGAAGTTTATCTAATTTAAGTGTAATTTGAGTCGTGAAGGCCAAAGTGCCTTCACTACCAGATAGAAACTTAGAGAGATTCATTTTTTTCGGTGTTTTTTTAAACACTTCATTATCGATTAATTCATCTAAGGCATACCCCGTATTTCGCCTGTGTATTTCTGGTTTGGGAAACTCGTTTATTATACCATCTTGCACAGTTTTTGACAAGAATTCCTCATGAATGGCTTTATATATATTGCCCTCGAGGGTCTTCAATTTTGTTTTGTTTTTAAATTCGTTTAGTGAAATTTCAGAAAAAACAACCTCACTCCCATCGCTTAAAATGGTATTCAGTGCAATGAGTTTATCTCTAGTCACCCCATATTTTATTGAGGTTGTTCCTGAAGAGTTATTGCCTACCATTCCTCCAATCATACAGCGGTTAGAGGTGGAGGTATTGGGCCCAAAAAAAAGCCCATAAGGTTTCAAAAAAATATTAAGTACATCTCTAACCACGCCCGGTTGTACCGTAACAGTTTGTGCTTTCTCATTAAAGGCTACGATACGTGTAAAGTACTTAGAAACATCAACAACAATGCCGTCTCCTACACACTGTCCGGCCAAAGAAGTTCCTGCGGTTCTGGGAATAATACTAGTACCATTATTACTAGCAAAATTAATGATTGCCTTTATGTCCGCATTTGTTTTAGGATACGCTACAGCCAGGGGGCGTTTTCTGTATACAGAAGCGTCAGTAGCGTATAAAGCGAGTATTAACTCATCAAAAAGCAACTCGCCAGACAAGTTTTTGCTTAATTGTATTAATTTTTCTTGCACATTAGCGATCATTGGCATTTTAAATATTGAAGTGATTTAAACTTTTTTGATTTATGTGAAAAGTAGTGTTTTTGTGACTAGATATAGCATTTTTATGTTGCTTAGCAGCGCTACATAAGTCAAAAATCGTGAAATATGGACGCAAAAAAGCATCTTTTTAGCAAATTAAAAAAAGTGTAAAACCACTTCATTAGATATTTGCAAATTTAATACTTGCATGCCTAAGATTCGCAAAAGATTAAGTCAAAATGTTTTTTAATAGTTTTTTCTTTTTTAGATTAGCTAAATAAACGCATTCAAATGTTTTCGGTTTGAATGAGTTTTTTAAAATCAAAAAACACATGAAGACACTTATTTTATTTGCTATAATAGCGTTAAGCTTTAGCACTTTAGCTTACAGTCAGTCAATATCAGACAATGCGCTTGGTTTGCGTATTGGTGATGATGATGGTTTTGGTGCAGAAATCTCTTATCAACGTGCTTTTGGGGATAATAATAGAGGAGAATTTGACTTAGGATGGCGTTCTGGAAATAATTTTTCTGGTTTTAAGCTAGCAGGTTTATACCAATGGGTTTGGCAACTGGATGGAAACTTTAACTGGTATGTTGGAGCTGGTGGTGGTCTGGGGTCTTTTTCAGTAGAAAATGGAGACCAAGATGTTAATGACACTTTTGTTTTTGGCGCGGGGGATATAGGAATTGAGTATGATTTTGATTTCCCGCTATTATTATCTTTAGATTTTAGACCTGAAATTGGTTTTGGCAACTCTAATAACGATTTAGGCTTCGATATTGCACTAGGTATTAGGTATCAATTTTAGTATTACATTAATGTAATTTAACGTGAGTTCGACCTAAGGATTTAGAATGAAAAAGCCGTCAAATTGAGTGATTTTTCAAAGTGAAACGAAGAAAAATTGTATCGAAATTAGGCTTTGATTGAAAAATTATTGGTCTTCGATAAAATTTTCTATCGAAAATCACTGTGACGTAAATTTTCTTGTGTCGAACTCACGTTAATTTAGTAACCTTTCGTTGAAAATATAGTGGTCTTTTCTTTTTTTGTTGAAGTCATTTAAACTTTTAAGAAAAACAAGGTGTTTTTTAAGCGACATTTTGTCCCGAAGTTTTTGGACAGAATGACGAGAAGGCGTATTGTTTTTCTTATATGAATGGTGAGATACCGATTAAGTTAAAATAACTACGTTTTACTCGCCAAACATTCTGCTAATGTTTTTTCATAAATGGCTTCATACTGAGGCACTATTTGGTAAATATCGAATTTTTTGGCCTGCAATTTGGCATTCTTTTTAAATTCATCTAAAAGGGAGTCCTCTTTTAAAATTTTCAAAGCATTTTTACTCATTTCGTCAATATCGCCTACAGCACTTAAATATCCTGAATAGCCTTGTTTATTTACTTCTGGTATTCCCCCAGTATTGCTTGATATAACTGGAACTCCTGATGCCATCGCTTCGAGTGCAGATAACCCGAAACTTTCTGCCTCAGAAGGCAATAAAAACAAGTCGCTAAAACATAGAATGCGGTCTATTTCATTACTATTTCCAAAAAATATAACTTTATCTAAAATCCCTAACTTTTTACAAAGCTGCTCTGCAGGTTTCTTTTCAGGCCCTTCACCAACCATCATTAGCTTCGCTGGGATTTCTTTTTGAATGCGATAAAACGTTTCTATAACATCTGGTATGCGTTTAACAGGCCTAAAATTACTAATATGTGTGACTATTTTTTCTTCTTCTGTAGCCATCATATCCCGTTTACAATCTGTAAAACTATGCGTAAACTTTTTAAGGTCTATAAAATTAGTGACCACGTTAATCGTGTTTTTAATATTAAATAAACGTAAGGTGTCCTCTTTTAAACTTTCGGAGACTGCTGTAACGGCATCAGATTTATTAATACTAAAGGTTACTGCCGGTTTGTAAAAAGGGTGACTTCCTACCAGCGTAATATCTGTACCATGTAAAGTGGTAACGATTGGAACGTATATTTCTTCTTCTCTTAGCATTTTTTGTGCCATATACGCCGCATAAGCATGCGGAATGGCATAATGCACATGTAATATTTCGATGCGATGAAGCTTCACCATATCGACTAACTTACTAGACAATGCTAATTCATAGGGTTGGTAATGAAACAAAGGATATTCTGGAACAGTAACCTCATGATAATGTACATTATTACTAAGTAATTCTAAGCGAACAGGTTGGTTATAAGTGATAAAATGAATCTCATGACCACGCTTAGACAATTCTAAACCTAATTCTGTGGCAACGACACCACTACCTCCAAAAGTTGGGTAACAAACAATTCCTATTTTCATTGATTATTTTTTTATTGATATGATCAATAATTTACTATTCGGTTATTTAATGACTAAAGTTAACAAAAACATAGATAGAAAATTCTCTAAGACTTTTTTAATTAGCTAAAACCAAGCAATACATTTCGCACGGTGGTGTGAGACATTTTATTTTATTCCAAATGGTTTTTCTTTTAATTCTTTTAACCAACCTTCTCCATATTTGTTTGTTAAATATTTTAAAATTCGTTGATTATTTTCTCTTGCTTTTTTCATTGAAATTGGATCTATTACACAATTTTCCTTTATTAGCCCTATGCCGTATTTCTTCTTAAATTCTATATATTCAGGTGGTATTGAGTTGTCAATTCCATGCATGATAAAATTCACTTTTTCGTGCGAAATTCTATTTTCAATTTGCTCATTGGTAATTTCAGTTTTCAAATTTTGAAAGGAATATTTTGACATTAATTGGATTCTAATAACATTTTTTCTACTTGTAATTCTTTTTGGGTAAGAAACAAAAGTAATAAAGTCATCCGTAATAAATCTAAACTGATATTTCCCTTTATTTGGTAACGTTATTTTGAAATTTTCAATGTTTTTTATTTCAATTTTTTCATTAGTTTCATTTATGTAAAAATCTCCTGAAATTGATTTTTTTGCAGTTAAGTTTTCAAAAACAACTTCTGTTATTATCGCCTTATCTGCCGCATTAGAAATTGCGAAAGACATAGTTAAAATAAAAGTAAATAGTATGTTTTTCATTTTTATGTTTTTTCAAATATTCAATTCTAATTTGTAGTTGCAAAGCAAAAATTAGTTAACTCTATTTTTTAGTTAGTAAAACTGCATTTCGAGTTAGGTAAATGTTTTTATTACTTTTGGCATAACCAATAAACCAATTTTTACATTTTGTTGTTGATCATTATTTTTCTAGTTTAAATATTCTTTTAGATGTGTTTAAATTATAAATTCTCACCCAGTATTTTAGCTCTTAGCCCTTTCTTAAAGCAATGTTTTTATCATGTGCTTTAATTCTTTGTTTTTTGATTTTACAATTACCAGGTCAGACATTGTTTCATCGTAATTCACATTAGAGTCTGACAGTTCTAAAAAGGCTATTTCAGATACATTTTCTTCATCTAATGCATTCAATAAAAGTTTAATATTTTCGCTTTTTCTTATGTCAAGATTTTTGCTTTTGTTTCTTGCTGTTAATACAAATTGTATTTTTTTTGCAGGATATTTTTTATTGTATTCTTCAATTTTTTTGTGATATGAATTACTATCTAATACCATCTTATCACTATTTATTTTAGCGAACTCTAAAAACGATTCAAATTCAAATTTAGAGTCGTAAATGATTTTTTCTTTGATTAGTGCTATTTTTTTAGCGGTGGATTTTGTTTTTTTGAAAGTGCTAATCCATTCATTATTAACCAATTTTGTTAAAATCGTTTTATCTTCATTTTTTTGAGCAGAAGCAGAACAAATAATTAATACACTAAGGAATGTTAAAAACTCTTTCATGATATCAGGTTTTTACTCGTTATAAACCTTGAAAACTTCTAATATTTTGATTTATTGTGCTTTTTGTTTAATTGTAATACAGCTACTGTAAAAATAATAATGAGAGTGCACTTCTAATATAAATCATTATTGACCTTTCAATCACTCAAATCTCAACGAGTTAATCTATTATAGCATCATAAATAGCGCTTTGGATATTCGTTCTAATATTTTCTCTTAATAGTCGGTTTTTTCCAGATGAGGAGGGATAGGTTCTATTTGCTAAAAACACATAAACTATTTCACTCTCAGGATCGGCCCAAGCATAAGTACCTGTAAACCCAGAATGCCCAAAGCTAGTCATGCTTACACAGCCGCAGGTAGGGCCAGATTCTCCCAATTGGGGCTTATCAAACCCAACCCCTCGCCTATTTTTTCGATCACAATAGTAACAGGTATTAAATTTGTCTATTGTTCTTTCTTTTAAATAGCGTTTTCCCCCATAGTAACCTTTTTGCAAATACAATTGCATAATCTTGGCAATATCATTCGCATTACTAAACACGCCAGCATGCCCTCCTACGCCATCTTGCATTGCTGCTCCCATATCGTGAACATAACCTTGTATTTTTTGATACCTAAAGTAATCGTCATTTTCAGTTGGAATAATATTCTTATTACTCAGTTTATTGTAAGGGTTATACATGGTGTAATTTGCACCTAGCGATTCGTAAAAATGCTGTTGCGCTAATTCATTTAACGATTTGTCATAAAACCCTTCAATATATTTCTTTAAGATATAATAGGGCAAATCGCTATAGCGATAACGAAGACTCGATAATAAATCACTTTCTTTTATTAAGCCTTGTATAGAATCTTTATAATCATTTCTTAAGTAGAGATTACTAGCTACTTTTACGCTAAATTTTTTACTTGGTGCGTTTTTATAATATTTAGATGATGGTTTTTTAGTTATTGAATCTAAAGTGGCATGATAAAATGGTATCCAGGGTTTTAATTTAGCATAATGCGAAAGCATTGCCTTAAGGGTTACATTTTTCTTGTTGGTTGATTTATAATCGGGAAGCAATGTTGATAATTTACTGTCTAAAGACAAAGCGCCTCGCTCCTCTAGCTCCATTAATAAGGGCAATGTGCCTACAATTTTAGTTAACGACGCCACATCGTAAACATCTTCAAATTTCACTTTTTCTCTTCCTTCATAGGTGTGTTTACCAAAATTCTTGCTGTATATTACTTTACCATGCCTTGCTATTACGAGTTGTATCCCGGGTGTCATTCTAGAATTTACTGCATATTGAGCAATAGAATCTACTTTTTTTAATGCCGAAGAAGACATTCCAGCTCGCTCTGGCGTTGTGTAACTTAATCGTTTAATTGATTTGTAGGTAACCCCATCGCCTACTTTAAAAAATTCTCCAGCCGATACGGGAAGCTTTCCTAGTGCAGGGAGTGCCCCAAAAATAATTTGTGCGGCTTTTTGCTGCGCAATTTCACTATTTTGATAGCTTACCATAATGCTTTCAATATCAGTGATAGATTCTAAATCTAATAAGGCATAAGGTTTTACAAATGCATTTAAAACCACCCGGTTCATTTTAGCGATTTCTTGTATCCAGGTGAGTTCTTTTTTGCTAAACTTATAACTTTTCCATGGGCTTTCGTTAGAACGGTGAAAACCAATAATAACCGTATTGTAATTTTGAAGCTTAGTAATTAAACTTACTAAATTATCTGATTTTACTTCGTGTACTTTCGCGTATTTTCGTAGGGTTTTTAGAAACGGTTTACCGTCAGCATCTCCCAGTTTAACATAGGCTATTTTTTTAGTTTCTAAATAACGTAATGGTAATAATTGGCTACTATCCTTAACAACAGTAATTGCATTTTCTAGCAAATCTTCGTAAAGTATGGTGTCTTTTAATCGGTTAAGGTCTTCAAGTAAATGGTCTAAAACTATTGGTTTGTATTTATTTAAACCCACTTTATATTTTGCTCGCAATACTTTTTTAACTGAATGGGCTAAACGTTCCTCTTTTATTTCTCCGTTAGAATAGGCTTTTAAAAACTTACCTATTGCTTTTGGGGCATCTTCAGACATTAACATCACATCATTACCTGCTAAAAAGGCTGCTAAATCGATATCGCCTGGTTGGCTAAAATTAGAAGCCCCTTTCATTGTTAAAGCATCTGTAAAAATTAAGCCGTTAAATTGAAGCCGTTCTTTAAGAATATTTGTTACTATATTTTTGGAAAGTGATGAGGGATAACCCGCTCTAGATTCTAAACTTGGAATGTTTAAGTGCGCCACCATAACACTAGACAGCCCTTCTTTTATTAACTTTTTATAGGGGTATAATTCTACAGAATCAATTCTTTTTTCATCAAAAGCAACTGTAGGTAGTGTTTTATGAGAATCTTGATCGGTATCGCCATGTCCAGGAAAATGCTTTGCATTAGCTAAGACACCAGCACTCTGCATGCCTTTCATAAAAGCGAGTGCTTTTTCGGTAACATTATTTCTGTCTTCACCAAAAGAGCGGTTTCCTATAATGGGGTTTTTAGGATTCGTGTTGATATCTACAACAGGAGCAAAATTAAAATGAACTCCTAATCGTTTACAATGCTCTCCTAGTTGTTTTCCTGTTTGTTCTACAAGTTTGTTATTGGTTATTGCTCCTAATGTCATGTTCCAAGGAAAAGAAAATGTAGAATCTAATCGCATACTCAGGCCCCATTCTGCATCCATACCAATAAGCAAAGGCGTTTTTGAAGCTTTTTGCAATTCGTTATTTAATTTGGCTTGTTTAACCGGGTCGCCTTTAGAATAAATAATACCGCCTATTTTATGGGCTTTAATTAAATTAAGAATCTCTGTTTTAGTTTTATTATCCTGGTTAGAAAATACTTGCACCATGTAAAGCTGCCCTATACGTTCTTTAACAGATAATGAATTATAGACGCTATCCACCCATTTTGTTTGTGCTTCAATATCTTGAGTTAACAATGGATTTATAACACTTTGAGCGATACAAAAGCTGTAAAAAAAGAATACTATTATAGTTAATAAGTATTTAGACATGTTTTAGTTTAATTTATAAAATCTTAGTCGTAATAATATCTAAAGCTATGCCAAATTAGTACTTTTTTAAAAGAAATTTCTATTCTAACAAATAGACTTATAAAGAAAATAATTAACGGTCTAAAGCAAAATAGATATAAATAATAGTATGTTAATCATTTATAGCTAGGTAATGGCACTAATTAATTTAATTTAAAAACCTATTATGCCAGCTTTCACTTGCTGGAACTTCCCAATTCTCATTTAACTCTGCAATATTTGATACCAAATTATTAAAAACTATGGTATTTTTTGAAATGGCTCGTTGTTTGGCCATTTTTTTAAAATCGAGTAATGATTTGTAGGCCACAAAGGCACCTTGCTTGTACGATACGTTCATTTTATCCATAAGATCCACGCCATAATCTTTCTCTAGTTGCTGAATAAAATGTACTGAAGCATCAATAGAACAACCAGTGGCATTTGCAATATTTTGGTTTAACCCTAAAATAATGAATCGCTTATAGCGAATATCGTATCCTGCTTGTAAATCACTCCCATGTGCTGTCCAATTGGTAATAAAAAGGTCTAATTTTTCTTTAATATTTTCGAGTTCTTGTTCAGAAAAAGAACGATTTGCTTGATATATCCAAACTCTAGAATCTTCTGGAAGGGTACTAAAATTTACTAGCATACTTAAATGGTTAAATTTAATTGCAAAATTAATAAATATAAGAGAGTAATGTGTTTGGTTTTCCTTCTTTTATTTTCAATAGTTTTAACTATTACACATAATACCGTTTTAACTTTAAAATTTACAGCATAAAATGTTTTAAAGAAGTTTTGCTGTCTATTTACTAATTAAAGTGAGTTCTACCTAAGGATTTAAAATGAAAAAGCCGTCAAATTGAGTGATTTTTCAAAGTGAAACGAAGAAAAATTGTATCGAAATTAGGCTTTTGATTGAAAATTTATTGGTCTTCGCTACAATTTTCTACCTAAAATCACTCTGACTGACGTCAATTTTCTTATATCGAACTCACATTAATTAGCAGTAACAATAAACATGCTTCTCCTGTTTTGTTGGTGTACATCTTTACTACATTTTACACCGTTACCACAATGGTTTATTAATTGAGACTCGCCATAACCTTTTAATTTTATGCTAATTTGTCTCGATTAAAACCTTACTATTCCGTTTTTTCTTGCTCGCCTTCTTCTATCTGTGGTTGCTCTGGTTGTTTAAACAAATCGATAAAAGCCTCGGGTAAACCTTCGATAATATGCGTAGCCATCATACTTTGGTAGCCTAAATCTTCTAATACAATATCTGCAGATCTCCCATGTAAATACACGCCAAAAAGAGTCGCTTGCAAAGCGGGATAACCCTGAGAAAGTAATCCAGCTATAATACCAGTAAGTACATCGCCTGTTCCTGCTGTTGCTAATCCTGGATTGCCTGTAGTGTTAACATATAGTCTATTTTCAAAAACAGTAATGGTGTTTGCACCCTTAATCACAATTATTACCCCGTATTTTTTAGAAAATGCCTTTGCTTTTTTAAGCTTGTCAAAATCATCAGTCCACTTTCCTATCAATCGTTCTAATTCTCTAGGATGCGGGGTTAAAACTGTTTGCGGTTTTAATAATTTTAACAGTGTTTTTTTCTTCGCTAAAATATTTAAGCCATCTGCATCAATAACTAAAGGAATTTCATTTGTTTTTAGAAAAGTTTCAAATGCTAATATCGATTTCGCATCGGTGCCTATTCCAACTCCAAAGGCAATAACAGTCGGTGCGATATCAAAATCTATCTTAGTGATTTTTTCTTCATCTTTATCTGTAATAACCATAGCTTCAGGAAGCGCTGTTTGTATTGGTGTATAACCACATTTTGGCACAAATGCAGTCACTTTTCCTGCACCAGCACTAAGCACCGAGCGACTCGTTAAATGTACTGCTCCAATTTTTCCATAGCTGCCTCCAATAACTAAAACATGCCCAAAATCGCCTTTGTGAGAAAATCGATCTCTTGGCAGATACATTGGTAATACTTCATGCTTACCTATTAAACTTGCCTCCGTATTAGTTGTAAATAAATATTCAGGGTCTATACCAATATCTAAAACCTCCCACTGCGATGTGTACTTAGCGGTTTCAGGAAGAAAAAACACTAATTTAGGGGTTTGAAAACTTAAAGTATATCCAGCATTAACAACAGTCTCTGGGTCTTCAGGAATTTTATCTGTATGCAATCCTGAAGGAACATCTATAGATAGCACAAAAGCTTTCGTTTCTCTAAAATAATTAAACAGCGCTTTCACCCAATCGCTAACAGGGCGATTAATACCAATACCAAAAATGGCATCTACAATAATATCTGGTTCTTTTATAATAGGAAAATCTTCACTGCACGTTAATAGCGTAGGCCAATCTTTAGTGACGTTTTTAATACGATCGTAATTAATTAAAAAATCTTTCGAGCGTTTATCGCTACAGTTAACGATATAGGTTACCACATTGTAGCCATGAGTTACCAAATGCCTGGCAACGACTAAACCATCTCCGCCATTATTACCAATACCACAAAAAACATGTATAGGTACCTGAGCACCTTGCATCCGGCTGTGTAACCAATTAAAAATTTGTGTTCCTGCGCGCTCCATTAAATTTGTAGAAGAAATTTGCTGCTTTTTAGCCGTTAATTTATCCCCTTCATAAATCTGTTCTTTGGAAAATATTTTCATTTAATTAATTGTGTTATTACTAATTTTAAGCCCTGAAATTCATGATATAAAAAAAAACAAGCGCTATTTATTATAATGTGCTAAAAAACTAGATTTTCATTTTTTTATAGGTATAAATGTAATACTTTTGGTTGGCATAGAATATAAAAATGAGTACTAGATCACAAATTAATACAACAATTATTACTTCACAATTTGGAGGCAATACGCCTGTGGTATTTATTTCTACTACAACGATCTTTATTACCCTTTTGGGTTACTAACTATATTATACCTCCAGTCCTATTTGTAATATATAATTACAATCTTATAAAATACATTATTAAATATTGAATTCATTAAAAAATGAAAGTCTTAAAATTTGGCGGAACTTCTGTAGGTTCTACAAAAAACATAAACCAAGTCGTTTCTATATTAGAAGATTATTCTAAAAAAGATAACATCATTTGTGTAGTCTCGGCCATCGGGGGAATTACAGATAAACTTTTAAAAGCAGGCACACTTGCAAAACAAAAAGAGAAAAAATACAAACAAGAATATAAAGCCATTGCCGAGATACATTTATCTTTTGTAAAAGCACTCATTCCTAATAATAACGATCTCATAGTTAGCATTATAAAAGATCGATTAAAAAAGCTTAAACGTATTTTAGATGGTATTTATTTAATAAACGAATTGTCTCCAAGCACCTCAGACAAATTAGTGAGTTATGGAGAGCGACTCTCCTCGTTAATTATTGCAGAAACAATGAAAAGTCGAGGTATCGATGCTAAGAGAAAAAACTCAAGATCACTTATTGTTACCAATTCTAATTTTACAAAGGCTGAGGTTAAATATGCACAAACCAATAACAATATTAAAACCTATTTTGCTGAAGCAGCACAACGCATAAGTGTACTTCCTGGTTTTATTGCTAAATCTGAAAAAGGAGAAATAACGACATTAGGCAGAGGTGGTTCAGATTTTACAGCGGCCATTATTGCTGCAGCCTTAAAAGTTGAGACCTTAGAAATCTGGACAGATGTAAGTGGTATGTTTACTGCAAATCCTAAATTAGTAAAACAAGCGCAGCCCATTAAAAAATTATCGTACCAAGAAGCGATGGAGTTATCGCATTTTGGTGCAAAAGTATTATATCCGCCAACCATACAGCCTGTTTTAAATTTAGAAATCCCAATTCATATTAAAAATACTTTAAAGCCTAATGATGTAGGCACTATAATTAGTAAGGAAAGTAATGGTGTTTCTAAAACGGCAAAAGGAATAACTAATATAGATAACATCTCGCTTTTAACACTTCAAGGCAATGGCATGGTAGGCATCCCTGGGTTTTCAAAGCGCTTATTTGAAACCTTAGCACTAGAACGAATTAATGTTATTTTAATTACTCAAGCGTCTTCTGAACACTCTATATGTATCGGAATTGATCAACATGATGTAGAGGTAGCAAAAATAGCCATTGATAGCGTTTTTGAATATGAGATTTCATTGCAAAAAATTGACCCTGTTATTGTAGAGAAGGACCTCTCTATTATAGCGCTTGTAGGCGATCGTATGAAAAGCCATCAAGGCATAAGTGGGAAGCTGTTTAGTGCTTTAGGTCAAAATAATATTAATATACGCGCAATAGCCCAAGGCGCTTCAGAAAAAAACATATCCACAGTCATTGCTAAAAATGACGTTAAAAAAGCGTTAAACACATTACACGAACGTTTTTTTGAAGGCAATAATAAACAATTAAACCTATTTATTACTGGGGTTGGCAATGTGGGTGAAAAATTAGTTGAACAAATATATCAACAGCAAAATTACCTGCTTAAAAACTTAAAAATTAATATTAGAGTTATTGGCATCTCTAATTCTAGAACCATGTGTTTTAATGATCAAGGTATTGATTTGTCCAATTGGAAAACAACATTAAAAGAAGGTAAAAAAGCGTCTTTAAATGGTTTTCTGGAAACAGCGAAATCCTTAAACCTAAGAAATAGTATTTTTACAGACATTACTGCTAATGAATCGGTTTCAAAAATATACGGTGCTTATCTAAAGGAAAACATCGCAGTAGTGGCTTGCAATAAAATAGCCTGCTCCAGCGAATATGAAAACTACGAAGAATTAAAGCGGTTGTCTTTAAAATATAACGCGCCTTTCTTATTTGAAACTAATGTAGGTGCTGGATTACCAATTTTAAATACTTTAAATAATTTAATCGCTTCGGGAGATAAAATAACATCCATTCAAGCAGTTTTATCTGGCAGTTTAAACTTTGTCTTTAATAATTTTAATGATAAGACTAAGTTTCACGATGTCGTAAAACAAGCGCAACTTGAAGGTTATACAGAACCAGATCCTAGAATAGATTTAAGTGGTGTCGATGTGGCTAGAAAAATACTAATATTGGCTAGAGAAAGTGGTTTAAAATTGAATTTAGAAAACATAACTAATGATTCTTTTTTAACTGAAAGTAATTTAAAAAGTGGTTCTGTTAGTGATTTTTACAATACATTACTTGAAGAAGAAACACATTTTCAAGACTTATTCGCTGCTGCTGAAAAAAAGAAATGCCAACTGAAGTATGTCGCTGAATTAAATAATGGAAAAGCAAAAGTGGGATTAAAAGAAATCCCCTTGGGGCATCCTTTTTATAATCTTGAAGGAAAAGATAATATTGTGATGTTTTACACCAAACGTTATCCAGACCAACCAATGATAGTAAAAGGCGCTGGCGCTGGTGCAGAAGTTACGGCTTCTGGATTGTTTGCAGACATTATTAGAATTGGGAACGATTAGGAGTTAGGTATGAGGGATTAGGGATTAGGGATTAGGAAATTTTAACACTCTAAAAACTAGGCATCAAAACATAGAGTTAAAAATAAATTACGGATGACTGATAAAATTAAAATATTCTCTCCAGCTACAGTAGCAAATGTATCCTGTGGTTTTGATGTTCTAGGATTTTGTTTAGGGACTATTGGAGACGAAATGGTCATAAAAAAAACCAGTAACAAAGGAATTACTATTAGCAAAATTGAAGGCTATGATTTACCCTATGCCACGAATAAAAATGTTGCTGGGGTTTCGGCTTTAGCGTTAATAAATGATTATAACCCCGATTTTGGTTTTGAAATAGAGATCTACAAACAAATAAAACCTGGGAGTGGCATTGGAAGTAGCTCGGCAAGTGCTGCTGGGAGTGTTTATGCCATAAACGAGCTTTTAGGCCGACCTTATAATACCACCGAGCTTACCAATTTTGCAATGAAAGGAGAAGCACTAGCCAGTGGTTGCGAACATGCCGATAATATTGCTCCTGCCCTATTTGGAGGATTCACACTAGTAAAATCTTGCACCCCTCTAAAAGTCCTTCAAATTCCCTGTCCTGCAGATTTATATACAACTATAGTGCACCCAAAAATTGAAATAAAAACGATAGAATCTAGAGCCATTCTTCCTGAGAAAATTAATTTGAAACAGGCCGTAACACAATGGGCAAATGTAGGCAGTCTAGTTCACGCCATGCACGTTAACGATTACGATTTAATAAAAGCGTCTTTAGAAGATGTGGTGATAGAACCTCATCGAAAAAAACTAATCCCAAATTTTGATTTAATTAAGACAGAGTCTATAAAAGCAGGAGCATTAGGATGTGGTATTTCTGGTTCAGGACCATCAATTTTCTCATTATCTAAAGGAAAACAAAATGCCCAAGCTGTTGCCAAAGCGATGCAATTGGTTTATTCTAAAACCAATATTGAATTTGATATTTATGTTTCGCCTATTAATACGGAAGGAATGAAAACCATGAGAATTGATTAAGTTGTTTAAACTACAAGAAACAAAACAATCCCGTTTTCATGATTAACTGAGCATCAATAGTTTAAAATTAATTATTAATTTAAAAAGATTCCCGCTTTCGCGGAAAGTAAACATGAATTACTACTCTTTAAATAAAAAAGCGCCTAATACAAGTTTTAAAAATGCCGTTATTAAAGGATTAGCACCAGATAAAGGGCTCTATTTCCCTGTAGATATTACGCCATTACCTAAAGCGTTTTTTGATAATATAGAAAATTTAAGTGATGTAGAAATTGCTTATCAAGCCATAAAGCAATTCATTACATCAGAAATTCCAGACGCGGTTTTAAAAAAAATAGTTGAAGAGACCTTATCCTTCAATTTTCCGATTGTGACTCTTAACGATCGTACTTCTACATTAGAATTATTTCATGGGCCAACAATGGCTTTTAAAGACGTAGGGGCGCGTTTTATGGCGCGTTGTTTGGGTTACTTTAATAAAGACAGCACCAAACAAGTAACTGTTTTAGTAGCCACATCGGGAGATACAGGAGGTGCCGTTGCAAGTGGTTTTTTAGGCGTTAAAGGGGTACATGTGGTTATTCTCTACCCCAAAGGTAAAGTAAGTGCCATACAAGAGAAACAATTAACCACTTTAGGGCAAAATATTACCGCTTTAGAAGTTCATGGCGTTTTTGACGATTGCCAAGATATGGTAAAACGTGCGTTTTTAGACGAAGAGTTAACCCGCAGAATACAACTTACCTCGGCCAACTCTATAAACGTAGCACGTTGGTTACCGCAGCTATTTTACTTTATGTTTGCCTACAAACAATTATATAAAAAACATAAAGAAATCGTTTTCTCAATTCCTAGTGGCAATTTTGGAAATATTTGCGCTGGTATGATGGCTCAACAATTAGGCTTACCCGTTAAGCATTTTATCGCTTCTAACAATGAAAATAATGTCGTTACAAGATATTTAAAAACCGAAAATTACAACCCAAAAGCTTCTGTACAAACTATTAGTAACGCTATGGATGTGGGGAATCCAAGTAATTTTATTCGTATCCAAGAAATTTATAAAAATGACTTTAAAAGACTTAAAGACAACCTTTCGTCTTATAGTTTTACAGATGAAGAAACAAAATTAGCCTTAGCCGAAATGTATAACCAATATAATTATATCGCCGATCCTCATGGCGCTGTAGGCTATTTAGGGTGTAAATCCTATTTAAAACAAAACCCAAATGCGCACTGTGTGTTCTTAGAAACAGCACATCCTACCAAGTTTTTAGAGGTTGTAGAAGAAGTTATTAAAAAGAAGCTGGATTTACCACCGCAAATTAAAGCGGTAATCAATAAAGAAAAAGTAGCTATTCCTATTAAAAATTATAATGACTTAAAGGGATTTTTATTGAATAAGCAAGAATAACTCCTATTTTAATACTATGCATGATAAAAATGTCTGGTTGAGCGCCCCCTGAAGCTTCGAGACAAAACCTATCTTAAAAAACACCAACTAAAAAACGTTTTTATTTAATATTGAAAAAACGATCTAACGTATTATAGACTTTGTCTTTTTCTAAAGTCTCTAAAAAGAAATTTTGTGCTTCGGTTTTTGTTTGCTCATAAAACGCTTTATCCTCTAATAATTTGTTAATGTAATTTGCCATTTCGTCACTATTATCAGTAACTAAGCAGCCATTATTTGCTTTATTAAGTAAGCCATCTACACCTCTTGTATTACAAACTACAGGAATGCCATAAGAAAGGGCCTCAACCACCTTGATTTTTAACCCTGTACCCGATAACATGGGGCAAATTACTATTTTTGAATCACTATAAAACGCCTTTAAATCGACTTCATAGTCTACTTTTTTTACATTTTTAAACTCTGGAATATGTGCGTTAATTTTTCCAACCACAACAATGTTTATATTTTTTTTCAACAAGGGGTAAACCGTTTTAAAAAACCATTGTGCCGATTTAATATTGTGCCCGTTTTCGCTAGCCACATAAAACAAATCTATCGTTTTAGTTAAATTACCAGTGTTTAAATGATTAGCTTGGTTATGAGGGATTAAAGTCACTTTAGAGCTAACAAATTGAGAAAACAAATACTGTTCTTCTATTGAAATGGCCCAAACTGCATCAAACTGGTTTAAAATTCGCATTTCTTCTTGAAAATACTTGCCCAATTTAAATTTTTTATTCCCCTTAAATTGAGAGGTTAAAAAATCATGTGTATCAATTACCGTAGTGGTATCCCCTAGATCTACATGCGCTATAAGTGGATAATTATACACATACGAAATGATCACATAATCATACTTACTGGCCTTAAAAATGGAAAGAAACGCTTCTTTTTGACGCATTCTTAGGCGGTTAAAATCTTTTACTTTTGCATTAAAAAGTAACGCGAGTTTTTGTCGTAATGAATAAAAGAAATAGGTTAAACCACTATGTTTTGTTCTTTTTAAAATCCAGCCCTCATTAATGAGTTTCTTAGACTTTAATTGTTCTATATGTTCTTGAGAAAAAAGTCCTGAACGATGCTGTTGTTGCCCAACTAAATCTATAGTAATCGCACGGCTTTTAAAATATTCTAAAAGCGCATAGGCTCTAGCATTGTTCCCTTGAGTTTTTAATAATGGATTTTCTGGATAGAAAAATAGGATTTTCAATTTATTTGCGTTTTTTTATTGATAACTTTTGAATACAAAATATAGAATACATTTTTAGTATTTAACTCGACACAATAAGGTAATATTCTTTTAATAATTTTAAAATAACTCCTGTTCTTAAATTTACTTGTTGTGTACGGGTATAAAACTTCTACACCCTGTCGCTGTAACTTTTCTATTACGTTTTTCTCAAATTTGTTTTTAGATTTTAAAACTAAGATGATATGTTTCTGTTTTTTCTCTTGTGTGATTAACTTTTCTAAGAATTCATTTTCTATAACATCATCTAAATAAAGTATCTTATGTCTTGAGGAATTAATATAATCTGGTTCAAAACCATTTATTTCAACTAGCGGTTGTTTTAAAACTTTGTTCCATTTTTTTTGAAATTTTGATCTATTGTTATTAATAAGTTGATCTTTTACATCTTTTTTTGAATCACTGTATGAAATACTTTCGAAGTGAATTAATTTGGCAAAAGGTTGGTAATAAATGGACAAATTGTAGTCATGTTTTAATTGCATGCACAAATCTGTTTCCTCATAATAAGCAGGAAGAAAAAGTTCATCTAATTGCACTAATTCACCGTTAGGAAACTTTTTTTTGATTAGTAAACAATAGCCAGAACAGTAGTCTACAGATCGCAAATAATTATAATGGGGATTATAAGGTGATTTTTCTCTGCCTAGGTTTGTGGCCTTTCCGTTTTCAAAAACTTTAGATCCTGCTTCTAGTAAAACACCAGTTGGATGAATGGCCATAGCACCTACAGCTCCCACATTGTCTTTTGTTTCAAAAACATGTAATAATTCGCTTAATATATTAGGAAGTAAGATAACATCATTATTTAGCAGTAATGCGAAATCACCATTAACAACTCTTAACCCTTTATTTATATTTTTTAAAAACCCTAAATTACTTTCATTATTTACAATTTTAATGCCTCTAACGCGATTAAGAAACAAATCTGTATCATCGGTACTATTGTCGTTTATCACTACAATTTCTACCTCATGTTTGTTACATTCATCAATTAAAGAGAACAAACAATTCATTGTATATAATAGTTGATTATATACTGGAATTATAATTGAAATTTTAGGTTTAGACGAGCACCTTAAAACGATCTCTTTGTTTTCGAAAAAATCAATTGGCTTAAATTGATATGCTATTTTATGAGTCAAATTAAAACATTTGAAGCAAATATAACAGGAATAATAACACTATAAATTATTAATTACATTCCTTACTTTTGCTAAAACAAGTTTGTTAAAGCTTAATTATGGATTACAACAATAAACCTGAAGGATATTATAAAAATGTAAGACATGAAATGTTGCATTTTTTGCCTCATGATGCTAAGAAAATTTTAGACGTTGGTTGTGCTGAAGGTGTCTTTGGAATGGCAATTAAGGAAAGAAATAATGCTGAAGTGTGGGGTATTGAACTTATGGAAAATCATGCAATAGAAGCTAAAAAAGTTTTAGACAAAGTGTTTACTGGGCAATGTGAACATTTCCTTGATAGTCTCCCAAAAAATTATTTTGATGTTATTTATTTTAACGATGTCTTAGAGCATATGGTAGATCCTTACTCCATATTAAACACCATAAAAATGAATTTAAGTAAAAATGGATTGGTCATTAGTTCCATTCCAAATTTAAGATACTATAAAATATTTAAGGAGCTGTACTTTGATGAAAATTTTGAATATAAAGAAGAAGGTGTTTTAGATAAAACGCACTTACGGTTTTTTACAAAAAAAAGTATTCGTAAAATGTATGAAAATTTAGATTATAAAATTATTTCGCATGTGGGAATTAACGGTGATAAACCTAAAAAATCTTTTGTTTATAAGTTTCCTGAATTTTTTAAAATAAAAGAAGACATGAAACATCTTCAATTTGCTACTGTCGCTATGAAAAGCTAAAGGGTTTATTAAACTGTTCCTCATATTAAATAAAAACTTTAAACACATAGTTAAATTTCAGTTTTACATATTTTGTATGATGAAATAACCTTTAATTAAAAACATGAACTATTAATGGTTTGCTTCTAGCAAAAAATAATTCTATGGTCCTTATAAATGAAAGATGAAATTATAAAAGCCTTCGAAACGCTAAAAAAAGGTGGGCTCATTCTCTACCCTACCGATACGGTATGGGGAATAGGTTGCGATGCGACAAATTTTAATGCGGTAAATAAAATTTATAAACTAAAACAGCGAGAAGAAAGTAAAGCCTTAATTTGTTTAGTAAATAATTACAGCATGCTAGAGCGGCATGTCGATACGATCCCTAATATGACATATACTATTTTAGATTTAGCAGTAAAACCTACCACTATAATTTACGACAAGCCAGCAGGTGTAGCAGAAAATTTAATCGCTAAAGACAATACGTTAGCCATAAGAGTCACTCAAGATGAATTTTGTAAAAAACTCATAAAACATTTGGGCAAACCACTCGTATCCACTTCGGCAAATTTAGCAGGAAAAGCGACTCCAAAAGCGTTTAAAGAAATAAGCGAGCCCATTTTAAAAGGTGTGGATTATATCGTAAATTTGCAAACAGAAAAAACAGCTGTAACTCCCTCAACTATTATTAAATTAAGTAATAATGGTGTTGTGAAAATTATAAGAGAATAAAAAAATATTACAATTGTTTTTTGCCGCAAATACACGAATATTTATGTCAAATATTATTTACAAGACTGAAAGCTATAATATAGTTGGTGTTCTATTTGAAGTATATAATACATTAGGAAGTGGATTTTCGGAAATAGTTTATAAGGATGCTTTAGAATATGAATTCAAACTTCGTGGCAAAAAACCTCAGCAGTAAAATAATGAATTGTTCTTTAAATGATAATCAAACCCTTAACGCTAAAAGCAAGAATAAAAAAATATTCATGTATTCGTGACAAAAAACCTCAGTAATAAAATAATGAATCACAAACACGCCTTAAAACATCCTGTTTTCAATACCATATCGCAATCTGCTAAAGAATTAAATGTAGAGAGCTATGTTATTGGTGGTTTTGTGCGCGATTATTTATTAAAAAGAGGAACTGCTAAGGATATCGATATTGTTGCCGTTGGAAGTGGTATTAAACTAGCAAAGCAAGTCGCTAAAAACTTACCTAACCAACCCAAAGTACAAGTGTTTAAAACTTATGGCACGGCCATGCTTAAATACGATGGTATTGAAATTGAATTTGTTGGAGCGCGTAAAGAATCTTACGCAAAAAACAGTAGAAACCCTACAGTTGAAAACGGCACCTTACAAGAAGACCAAAACCGACGCGATTTTAGTATAAACGCCTTAGCGTTAAATTTATCTGAAACCCACTTTGGTGATTTGCTCGATCCCTTTAATGGGATTGAAGACCTTAAAAACAAAGTAATTCGTACTCCTTTAAATCCAGACATCACTTATAGCGACGATCCGTTAAGAATGATGCGTGCCATTCGTTTTGCTTCTCAACTGGGCTTTAAAGTCGCACCAGAATCTCTTAAAGCAATAACAAAAAATAATGACCGTCTTAAAATAATTACTAAAGAGCGTATCGTTGTAGAATTAAATAAAATTTTAGAAAGCGAAACACCTTCAGTAGGATTTTTATTACTAGAAAAAACGAAACTATTACAACACATCTTACCCGAATTAGTAGCCTTAAAGGGCATTGACGAAATTGAAGGGCAAAAACATAAAGATAATTTTTACCATACCCTAGAAGTGGTCGATAATATCTCTAAACACACTAAAGATGTTTGGTTGCGTTGGGCAGCATTATTGCACGATGTAGGGAAAGCACCAACAAAAAAATTTAGCAAAAAAGTAGGATGGACTTTTCACGGTCATGAGTTTGAGGGTTCTAAAATGGTATATCATATCTTTAAACGCCTTAAAATGCCGCTTAATGATAAAATGAAATTTGTTCAAAAAATGGTATTTATGAGCTCTCGCCCTATTGTTTTAGCGCAAGATATGGTAACCGATTCTGCCGTTAGGCGTTTGGTTTTTGATGCGGGTCATTACGTAGAGCATTTAATGACATTGTGTGAGGCAGATATTACCACTAAAAACCCTAAAAAATTTAATAAATATCACAATAATTTCAAAATTGTTCGTCAGAAAATTATTGAAGTAGAAGCAAGAGACCAAATTCGAAACTTTCAACCTCCAGTTTCTGGTGAAGAAATTATGAAAACTTTTAATTTAAAACCATCTAAAGAAATAGGTATTATCAAGGAAACTATTAAAGAAGCCATCCTTGAAGGTGAAATCCCTAATGAACATGATGCGGCTTTTAAATTAATGCTCGAAAAAGGGAAAGCCTTAGGTCTAAAAACTTCTGGTTAGTATGTTAAAAATTATTCGAACCAACAGTAGTCATAAGGATTTTATTCATTTGGTAAAATTATTAGACCGTTATTTAAAAATTACAGACGGCGATGAGCATGAATTTTATAATCAATTTAATACTATTGCTATTTTAAAATATGTCGTTATAGCCTATTTAGATCATATCCCTGTCGCTTGTGGTGCCTTTAAATCATTTAATACCAATAGTGCAGAAATTAAACGCATGTATACCAAACCTGAAGTTCGGGGCCAAGGAATTGCTTCTTCTATTATAGAAACATTAGAAATTTGGGCCAAAGAAAAAGGTTATCATTACACCATTTTAGAAACGGGAAAGCGTCAGATTGAAGCTGTAAAATTTTATAAAAAATGCGGGTATCGTGTTATTCCTAATTATGGGCAATATGAAAAAATGAAAAATAGCATTTGTTATAAAAAAGAATTGGTTTAAGTATGGTGGCATTTATAGATAAACACTTTAGAAATATTGCAAAAACAGCACTAGTATTGGTTTATCTCGTTATTATTGCAGGGGCTGTTGTTCGCATGACGGGTTCTGGAATGGGATGCCCCGATTGGCCCAAATGTTTTGGGTATTTCATACCGCCTACTGAAGAATATCAAATTCAGTTTCAGCCAAATTATAATTATGAGCAAGGCACTATTATCATTGAAAAAGAGGCCTTGTGGGTCGCTAAACAAAATTTTACTTCAGCTAAAACATTAAATACAGAAAATTGGGAACCTTATACCGCACATGACTATGCAAAATTTAATGCTGTACATACCTGGATAGAATATATTAATCGATTAATTGGAGCGCTTTCTGGTATTCCCATTCTTATTTTTACCATACTCTCATTCTGGTTTTGGAAAAAAAATAAATGGATTACAATACTCTCTGTAATTACTGTTTTTGGGATGGGTTTTCAAGCCTGGTTAGGGAAAACGGTGGTAGATTCTAATTTAGCACCGTATAAAATTACTATTCATATGGTTATGGCAATAGTAATTGTTGCTTTTATATTATACGTTATATATGCCTCTAAAACGAATTTTAAAAAACGAATATACCATTCGCTATTTAGTACTATTTTACTAGTTGCAATCGCTTTATCGCTCATTCAAATCATTTTAGGAACACAAGTAAGGCAACATGTCGATGAGCAAGTAAAAGCAATTGGCTATTTAAAAGCGCAATGGATGGCTAAGCCTACTATATCCTTTTATATTCATCGCACATTTTCTGTACTGGTACTTGCTACAAATGTTTGGTTGTTCTATACTAATAAAAAACGAAACTTAGGCTTTAAAAAAATGAATTTAGTGTTTACTTTTATTGTTATAGAAATAATTACTGGTATATTAATGTATTATTTTAATTTCCCCTTTTTATCGCAACCCATGCATATTGTTGTCGCTACGATTTTAATAGGTATTCAATTTTATGTGTATTTACTTAACCTATCGGCCATAAAATTAAAAAGTGATAATTAGTTGATATTATTATAATAAAAACCCTTCATAATTTTTCTGCCTAAAAAATGAAATACATCATAAAAACGATATTAAGTATAGTTACTAATAAACATAAGCCATACAAAAGTTTTTTTTGTATAATGCCATTTCTATTACTGGGCTGTAAAAAAGAGTCGAAAGAATTACTAGAAAAGCAAAAAAAAACATTATTTACAGAAATTTCTTCTGAGCATTCTGGAGTGAATTTCGTAAATAAATTAGTAGAAAATGAAGACTTTCATTACTACCAGTATATTTATTCTTATAACGGAAGCGGTGTCGCTACAGCCGATTTTAATAACGACGGCTTGCAAGATCTTTTTTTTGTTTCAAATCTCAATGAAAACAAACTTTATGTGAATCAAGGAAATTTGGTTTTTAAAGATAGAACTTCAACCTCGGGTATTAAAACTATAGAAGGCTTTAAAACTGGAGTTTCTATTGTAGACATCAATAACGATGGTTTTCTTGATATTTATATTTGTAGAGCTGGATGGTTTAAAGAGGCAAAAAAAAGAACTAATTTATTATACATAAACAATGGCGATCTCACTTTTACTGAACAAGCTAAAGTGTATGGTTTAGACGACTCTAATAGAAGCATGCAAGCGACATTTTTTGATTTTGATAATGACAATGATTTAGATCTTTATGTTGCCAATGCGCCCATTTCTACAAAAAAAAGCCGTCAAATCATTAACATGCGAGACATAAAAAACGATAGCACGACTATAAAATTAGGAGGAAGTGACAAACTTTATGAAAACAAAGGAAATGCTAAATATGTAAACATTACTGGTAAAGCAGGAATTGCTCCAGACATTGCTTTTGGTTTAAATCCTCAAGTAGGCGATTTAAATAATGATGGTTGGCTTGACATCTACGTTAATAACGATTTCGACATGCCAGACTTTGCCTATATTAATAACCGTAATGGCACGTTTAGCGACCAAAGAGAGCATATGTTTAAACACCAGTCGTTCTACAGTATGGGTGGTGATATTGTTGACCTTAATAATGATGGCTTTGATGATTTATTGGCTTTAGATATGAGCCCCGAAGATTATATTAGATCTAAAACAACAATGTCTATGTCTTCAATACATAAATTCACTCAAATGGTTAACAAAGGGTATCATTACCAATACATGCACAATGTCTTACAAATGAATAATAAGAATGGGACGTTTAGCGAAATTGCACACTTATCGGGTATTGCTAATACCGATTGGAGCTGGACTCCCCTGGTAGCCGATTTTGACTTGGACGGTCATAAGGACATTTTTATTACAAACGGTGTTTTTAGAGATGTTATAAACAAAGATGTAAATGCAAGTATTTTAAAGGAATTGAGAAAGAAAAAGCGCAAGCCATCTAAAAAAGACTTTTTGAAATATACCCGAATGCTTCCGCAACAAAAATTAAATAATTATTTTTTTAAAAACAATAAAGACCTCACTTTTAGTGATGTCACCAGCAAATGGTTAAAACAAAAACCAACGTTCTCTAATGGTGCAGTATATAGTGATTTGGACAATGATGGCGATTTAGACATTGTAATAAATAATATTAATGAAAAAGCCTCTATTTTAAGGAATGACGCTGCAAATAACAGCGCTAAAAATTTCATTAAAATTAGCTTTGAAGGGCCTCAAAATAATATCAATGGTTTAGGCGTTCGAGTTCATTTGGTTTTTGATGATAAAAGCACACAAACCAGACAATTAATAAACTCAAGAGGCTACTTATCCTCAGTATCTAACACCTTACACTTTGGGTTAGGGGATAAAAAAATAATTCAAAAAATAAAAGTGTTATGGCCAGATGGAAAAACGCAAGAGCTTCATACTATTTCTTCTAATAAACCACTTAAAATAACTTACCAAAATGCGACCAAAAAAGAACAAGCCTTAGTAAAAACGGTTGATACTAAAAAATGGTTTAAAGAAGACGCTTTTCCTTACCGCCATAAAGACAGTTTGTACAACGATTATCAGTTGCAACAACTACTACCTCACAAATTGTCACAACTCGGTCCTGCTGTTGCTAAGGCCGATATTAATAACGATGGTATTGACGATGTGTATTTAGGAGGGGGATATTTACAATCTGGTCAGCTTCTTTTAGGAAATAATTCTGGTGCTTTTAAACCGCTAGTGGTTAAAGATTTTTTTAATGATAAAGCCCATGAGGACATCGGCGCTCTTTTTTTTGATGCCGATCAGGATGGGGATTTAGACCTTTATGTCGTAAGCGGAAGTTATGAATTCCCAATAGGCTCTAAACTACTACAGGATCGTTTATACCTTAATAACAAAAATACATTCTCTAGATGTACAAGTTGTCTTCCAGACTTTAGAGTTGCAGGATCCATGGTTGTTCCTTCAGACTATGATAATGATGGCGATATCGATCTTTTTATTGGAGGTCGTTTAATCTCTGAAAAATACCCTTATTCCCCAAAAAGTCAGTTACTTATAAACACCAAAGGCGTGTTTAAAATTGCAACACCTAACTTGGCGCCCGAGCTTGAAAAAACGGGTATGGTTACCGATGCCGTTTGGGTAGATATGGATAAAGATGGTGATAGTGACCTTGTAGTAACTGGTGAATGGATGGGCATTGAGGTGTTTGAAAATACCAATGGGTATTTAAAAAAGTCTATAAAATATCCTGAGCTATCTGAGACAAAAGGATGGTGGAACTGTCTAAAAATTCTCGACTACGATAAAGATGGAGATCTCGATATTATTGCAGGAAATTTAGGTTTAAATTATTCGAATAAAGCCTCAAAAGAAAAACCATTTCACAATTACACTAAAGATTTTGATAATAATGGAATTCAAGATGTTTTTTTAGTAAAATATTACAATGATGCGCAAGTCCCAGTAAGAGGTAAAAGTTGTTCATCTGAACAAATTCCTTCATTAAAACAAAAAATAAAAACCTACAACGAGTTTGCTTCAATGGACATAAATAGTATTTTAGGTAAAGAAATTAATAACGCCCTTCACTTAACCGCCACCGAATTTCGATCGGGTATTTTTGAGTTAGAAGAAAGCGGTCATTACACCTTTAAACCTTTTACTAATGAAATACAAAAATCTCCCATAAATAGTATTCTTTATGACGATTTTAATGGTGATTTAAAAAAAGACTTGTTAATGGCTGGTAATAACTATCAATCGGAAATAGAGACTACTCGATTCGATGCTGGTACTGGGCATCTTTTGTTAGCCAATGGTGAAGGTGCTTTTAATTACGCTCCTAGTTTTGAAAGTGGCTTTTTCGCTAATAAGGATGTTAGACATCTCATTAATCTTAAATTTAATAAAGACAACAAAGTCCTAGTGATAAACAATAATGAGAGGCATACCTTATTTAGTTATGGTAATAATTAAAGTTTTCATTTAAATTACAATTTTATTAAGCATTCAATTTTATGTATCTTTAAACTCATATTGAGTTTTTAAAAAAACAAAAGGAAAACAATTTTTATTTCTTAAAAGATACAGAGTACAGTACTATCTTTGCAAACTAACTAGAACATACATTCCTTCATGATTTATAGATTTAGAGTCATCCTAGATAACGATACAGAAGAAGATATTTTTCGCGATTTAGAAATTCGAGAAACAGACACCCTTGAAGACCTACATAATATCATTACCCAATCTTTTGGTTTTGATGGTTCTGAAATGGCATCCTTTTATGTAAGTGATGACAAATGGAACCAAGGTGAAGAAATTTCATTATTCGACATGAGCGAAGGCTTAAACACCGTTAGGTTAATGAATGAAACCATTCTAGCCGATACAGTGCACGAAGCTCAAACGAAGTTAATTTATGTTTACGATTTTATGAGCATGTGGACTTTTTATGTAGAATTGGCAGAAATTGTAGATGAAGCAGAAGGCATGGATTATCCTAACCTTATGTTTGTTAAAGGGCAAGTACCTGAAACTGCTCCTGAAAAACTATTTGAAGCCAGTACTGATAGTTTTGATGAAGACGACGATTTTAACATTGACGATTACGATAATCTTGATTTTGAAGAATACAGGAATTAATTTTCTTATCACCCCATATAAAAAGTAATTTTAGTAATTATAAAATTGCTTAAGCATATTAAAGTAGGGTTTAAAAGCCAAACAATCGAAGGAATAAATTTAGACAATTAATTAATAATCATTATGAAACGAAAAGTGAAATTAAATGTTTTATTAATCTTGTTACTGCATAGATTATTATTCGTATTTCTATTTTATACATGTCTAGGAGCTGCCCAAATACCCAATGTTAATAGAATAATTAATTATCAGAAACAATCGCCATTGGTAAATATAGGCGCCTCTGAAATTTGTGGTACAGATTTTATTAGAGAAGAAGCACTTAAACAAAATGCTTTAGTTAGAGATGACTATTATAAAACTATCAAAACTATTCAACAATACATTTCGAATAAAAAACATTTTGGTTCAGACAGTTCGCAATACAGAATACCAGTAGTTGTTCATGTTATTCACAATGGAGAACCTGTTGGTACTGGTACTAATATTTCTGATGCGCAAATACAATCACAAATGGATCGGTTAAATGCTGCATTTGATAATATTGGAGGAGGAATAAATTCTGTATTCACAGATATTACCTTTTGTTTTGCTGAAAATGGTTCTAGTGGTAGTACTGTTTCATGGCCAGGAATTTCTGGAGTAAACCGAATTCAAGATGCACAAACAAACACAGGATTATCGGCAGTTTCTCAAGCCAATTTAATGAGTGTAATTAATTGGCCTTCAAACCAATTTCTAAACATTTGGTTGGTTTCAACAATAAACGGATCTCCTACAGGTGTGATTGGATATGCGCCTCAACCATTAACAGGTGGTCCCCTAGATGGTATTGTAATACAAACAAATGTATTTGGAGATAATTCTGGAGGAGGAACCTATAGTTTACTTCCTGGGTATGATTTAGGTATGACGATGGTTCATGAAGCTGGACATTATCTAGGGTTGTATCACACCTTTCAAGGTGCATCATGTAGTGAAGTTAATTGTAATACGGAAGGAGATCTAATTTGTGATACGCCGCCAACTAAATTAGGAAGTACTTGCTCTACTCCTATTTGTAGCGGTGCTCAAATTGAAAACTATATGGATTATACGTTTGATGCGTGTAAAAATACTTACACATTAGGTCAAAAAGATTGGATGGAGGCGACTATAAATACTGTTCGATCTAACTTAGTATCACCTGAAAATTTAACACTTACTGGGGTGCCATGTGCTCCTCCTGGATTATTAGCTGAATTTACACAAACAGTTTCTCAAATATGCGCAAATAACACCGTAAATTATACTGCGACTACAACGAGTAATACAGCTACAAGCTTTTTATGGACATTCCCTGGAGGAACACCCTCTACCGCAACTGGAGTTGGGCCGCATACTATTACTTATAATACATCGGGAGATTTTGATGCTATTTTAGAGACCAATGATGGTACAACTAATTTAGTTAACACTTCAGTAAATGCTGTTTATGTTACAGATTGCGGAACTGGTATTACAGGAGCTCAGGCGCAATGGTATTTTCAGCAACTTTGTGCTGTAGACTTCACTAGTGGTGCACCAGTTGGATTTATTGGCTCTCAAAATTCAAGGACAGAGGGAGCAGCATCAGTATGCGATGCAGCTGGAAATTTAGAGTTTTATACCGATGGCAGAATTGCTTGGAATGCGTCAGGTACTATTACTAATTCATTAAGAACATTAGCGTCAAATGAATCTCCAGCTCAAGGTGCAGTTATTATTCCAGCCCCAAATAGTTCTAACAATTATTATGTTTTTAATAATCCTGGTGTAGAAAGCGCTCTTTCCGAAGGCATTAGATATTCTTTATACGAAGGTGTAACACAAAATTTTCCAACAATATTAAACCAAGCTCCTCTAACTAATTATACAGTCACTGAACATTTAGCGGCGGCTCCGCATTGTAACGGCTCAGATTTTTGGATAATTTATCACGGTGCTGAAGCTGGCGTAAATGATAAATTTTTAGCTTACCAAGTAACTAGCAGTGGTGTAAGTAATTCACCCGTTATAAGTGATGCGTTTTTTGTTCCTGAGATATATTCTGGAGGAAATGATTGGATAGGACAAATTGATATTGCTCCTAATGGACGATTAATGGCTGCTACCAATATTAATTCTAACTCTTTATTCATTTATGAAATAAATCGTACTAATGGTCAAATAACATTAGTAGCTTCCACTCCCTACACTGGTGGGTATGGTGTCTCTTTTAGTCCTAATTCAGAATTTCTATATGTAGCGCAAGGTACAAGTTTAAGACAATATAAGGTAAATGAAATCTTAGTCTGCGGAAATGCTGCAAATTTTAAAGAACTTGCAACTAGTAATTCTAGTTTCTATAAATCACTTCAAATAGGACCAGATGGGAAAATTTACATGAATAGGAATTTTGAACCATGGTTAGATGTTATTAACTATCCAAATGAAGAAATTACAATTACAAACCCTAATGCAATAGGCTATAATGATTATGGTGTATTTTTGCCTACCATAAGTGGTATGGGTAAAAGTAGAATTTCATTACCTAATATGATCGATGTCCCATTAGGACTTACTGATGCTGATTTCGATTTTTGCATTACTAATTGTGGTGAAGTACAATTTCATAATTTAAGTTGTGGAGATCAATTTAGTTGGGATTTTGGAGACACAAATACTTCAACCTTAGAAAATCCATCTCATACTTATACGGCACATGGAACTTATAATGTAACCTTTACAAATACCACACAACTGGCATCGGGAGAAATAAACACGTCTTCAGTTACAAAAACAATCACTATAGATGTTCCTGATGCAGTTTCAATAGTTGGGCCTACTGGTGTGAATTGCCCTACTCCAGTAAATCAATTTGCACAATATTCGCCAAGTACTATCGATCCAAATTTAGAATATTACTGGACAATCATAGGAGGAACGCTCGTTGGAAGTAACCCTACCAATGTTGCTTATGTTGATTGGTCTGCAGCTGGGTCTGTGGAGCTTCTCGCTATAAACCCTATAACAGGTTGCGAAAATACAACCACCATAAATGTATCTTGCGGTATTAATCCTTGTGAAATTGATGCTGATTTTAATTTCTTAGAAGATAAATGTAAATTCATATTCTCAGATCAATCTTCTGTTTCTAATGGCGTAACTCTTACCAATTGGGAATGGACAGTAAATGGAACTGTTATTAGTAATACTCAAAACTTTACTTACGAATTCCCTTCTAACGGCACCTATTTAGTATGTTTAACCATTATAGGAGATAATGGTGATGAGGACTGTAAAGATGAAATTTGTGAAACAGTAGAGGTTAAAAACTGTGACACCGTTGAACCTTGTGAAATTGATGCTGATTTTAATTTCTTAGAAGATAAATGTAAATTCTTATTCTCTGATCAATCTTCTGTTTCTAATGATGTAACTCTTACCAATTGGGAATGGACAGTGAATGGAATTGTTGTTAGTAATACTCAAAACTTTACTTACGAATTCCCTTCTAACGGTACCTATTTAGTATGTTTAACCATTGTAGGAGATAATGGTAATGAGGACTGTAAAGATCAAATTTGTGAAAAAGTAGAGGTTAAAAACTGTGACACCGTTGAACCTTGTGAAATTGATGCAGACTTCGATTTTATGGAAGCAAAAACATCCTGTAACTTTTATTTTAGTGATCAATCTTCTGTTTCTAATGGTGTAACTCTTACCAATTGGGAATGGACAGTAAATGGAACTGTTGTTAGTAATAATCAAAATTTTACTTATGAATTTCCTTCTAACGGTGTCTATTTAGTATGTTTAATAACATATGGAAACAATGGAATAGTTCGTTGCCGCGAAAGAACATGTAAAAAAGTAAGGGTACAAAAATGCATTGGTATTTCCCCTAAAGGGAAACAAATTAAAGAAAACAAAATACTCAAAGTTTGGCCAAACCCATCTAATGGCATTTACAATTTAAACATTAATGTTTCAAATTTCAATGCTAAAAACATTACCATATACGATATGTTAGGTAAAAAAATAGATTTTGAAACAGGTGTTAAAAATAATTCTCCTTACGTGAAATTAAATGCAAGTAATGATTCTGGTGTCTACTTTTTAATGTTAAAAGAAGGTGAAAAATTAATCGCTACAAGAATTGTTAAACATTAACTTTAACGAACAAGTTTTAAAAGCCCAATTTAAAGATTGGGTTTTTTACTTTTATTTGTACTGTCCCAAATTTAAGTGAATGATCAATCTCCAATAAGTACATATAGCTAATAAGAAAAATAATTTTAAAAAAAAATCTAAAAAATCTCTATACTTCCTTTACCTACTCTGATAATTTCAGGGTTTTCATTGGAAAAATCTATTACAGTAGAAGGCACATTATCGCCATAGCCGCCATCTATCACCAAATCGACTAAATCATGCCATTTCTCAAGTATTAATTCTGGGTCTGTGGTGTATTCTAAAATAGAATCTTCATCATGAATAGAAGTAGATACTATAGGGTTGCCTAAAGCTTTAACAATGGCAATAGCAATGGCGTTATCTGGTACGCGAATACCTACTGTTTTTTTCTTTTTAAATGCCTTGGGTAACGATTTCGCACCAGGAAGAATAAAAGTGTAAGGTCCGGGCAGTGCGCGTTTTAAAACTTTAAATGTACGCGTATCTATTTGTTTAACATAATCGCTTAAATTACTTAAATCATGACAAATAAACGAGAGGTTGGTTTTCTCTAATTTCATTCCTTTTAATCTAGCTATACGCTCTAAGGCTTTAGTATTTGTAATATCGCAACCCAACCCATAAACGGTATCTGTAGGATAAATTATTAAACCACCATTTTTTAAAACACGAATTACTTTACTAATTTCCTTAGGATTAGGGTTTTCCTCATAAATCTTAACAAATATGGCCATAATAAATTCACTTCCTTAACGTTATACAAAATAACTATAATTTATTAGTATGATGAGGGTATTACAGTCTATTTTATTAGGTGCCGCATTGCTGCTCATAACAAATTGCTCAAGTAATGACTCGCAAGATGGAATTCCCCAAAACCTTCCGCCTTCCTCCTACAACGAGATTTTAAACGTTTCTTATGATGATAATAGTAATCAGGTATACGATATTTATCTTCCCGAAAATAGAACATTAGAAACAAAAGTGATTATACTAGTTCATGGTGGTGGGTGGATCTCAGGAGATAAAGAAGATATGAATGGTTTTAAAGATAGCATTCTAAGGGATTTGCCTGGTTATGCCGTTGTTAACATTAATTATAGGTTGGCCGATGAAAATACCCCACCCCACCCGATGCAAGTTAATGATATTAGTACTGTAATAAACCATCTAAAAGCGAATAGAAATGAATATATTATTTCTGAAAACTATGGCTTAATTGGAGTTAGTGCTGGTGCTCATTTGTCTTTACTTTGGAGTTATGCTTACGACGCCGAAAATAACATTAATATGGTAGCCAGTATTGTTGGCCCAACAAATTTAACAGATCCTGAATACTTAAACAGTACAGATCCTGAATTGCAGGCCATTATAAACTTATATAGTATAGATAAATCGCCTAGTTTTTTGCGACAAGTTAGTCCGTACCACCAAGTCACTTCAAAAGCGCCTCCAACCATCTTATTCTATGGAGGGCAAGACCCATTAGTCCCTATAAGTCAAGGAAGCGATTTGGATAAAAAGCTTACAGCGTTAAATGTTGTACATGAATTTAATCTTTACCCAGAAGAAGGTCATGGTTGGACAGGTTTAAAATTATTTGATACTTGGAACAAACTTAAAATGTTTACATTAGAACATTTATAACATGATTATAATTAAATATTCTTTGAAGTGCTTTAAACTTTTTTGATTGAAGTGAAGAATAGTGTTTTTATGATCAGAGATAGCAATTTTTTAGTTGTATAGCAGCGCTACGGAAGTCAAAAATTGTGAAATATGAACGCAAAAAAGCATTTTTTTAGCAAATTGAAAAAAGTTTAAACCACTTCTTTATATATTTGGCAAACTTAAAGAGACCTTTATTATGAAAAAAATATTACTCAGTATTATAGTTGCAAGTTTAGGATTATTAAATACAACTGCTCAAAATTATGGGGAATTTCAGTTTGGTTTAGGAGGGGGAATAAATTTTTCCAGTATTACTTCAGATGAGGATGGGGTTGAAATAGGTTCTCTTTCCTCATTTAATATTGCTTTTTCTACAGAATATTATGTACATAACAGATTGGGAATTAAAGCAAAAATAATATTTGATAATAAAGGCTGGGGTGGAGAAATTTTAGATCCAGATGCTATTCTTGAAACGATTAAAACCGATTTTAATCTAACCTATATTACTGTCCCCTTAATGGCGAGCTTACATTTTGGATCCATACAAAGTAGAGCAAAATCATTTGTAACCAGACCATGGTATTTAAGTTTAGGACCGTATGTTGGTTTTTTAGCTAAAGCTGAAGAATCTGAATTAGGTATCGATTTTAAAGAACCGCTTAAAAGTATTGACTTTGGTGCTGCGTTTAATTTTGGTATTCGATTTGAAGTTGCCCAATTCACTAAATTATATGTAGAGTATGATGGACAATATGGCTTTGCTGATATTTCTGCTGGTACAGCCACCGCTGCAAACTTAAACACGCCTTCCTTTAAAAACGGACTTAGAAGTAGTGTTAATCTGGGAGTGCTTTTATCTTTTTACTAGCAAAACATTAAAAATCGAAATAATTTTATATGTCTTTAATAAAATGTTCTAAAGATTTTCCTTTAGGAATCTTCATTTTTTTTCTTATAATATAACGGTAGTTATCGACACTTGCCACACCAATATTAAGGTCATTCGCCATTTCTTTCGAGGTTTTGCCCAACCTAATTTTTTTTATAATTTCTTTTTCTTTTTCTGTTAAATTAGAATACCCTTCATAAATTTTTAATTCGAAGTTGTCGATGTTTTTGTTAACCGTGACGTATAAACCAACTTTTTCAATATTTTTATCAATATAACCATTTATGAGTCCAGTAATTTCAGTTAATATTCGTTCATGTTTAATATTGCCCGATACGACTCTTTTTAATTGCTTTAATGGAGCTTTAATCTTTTCTAGCAACTCATTGTTTTCATTAATTTGTAGTGCAAAATTAGTAATGCTTTTGTCTTTAAATTCGACTTCTCTATTTAAAGCTTCTTTTTTTGCTTTTAATAATTCTTGCTTCACTTCTAATGCTAATTTTTCCGCAGTTGCCTTCTTTTTTTGCCGATCTTTAACTATAAAAATAAAAAAGGTAGAAATAAAGATTAAGCTTAAAGCAAAATAAATGTATAATTTTATCTTTTTTTGTTTTAAGAGCGAAATCTCAAGCGTCACTTTTTCGTTTTCTAATTTAGATTTGATTTCTCTATATTTGTAATTTGCTTCTAATATTTTAATTTCTGATTTTTCCGATTCTGCTTGTAACTTAGCATCGATTTTAGCATATTCATTATAGTAAAAAGTACAATTCTTATTATCGTTTAAAACATTATAGATGCCATAAAGGGATTCATAAATCTCTTTTTCTTTTTCTGGCATATCTTCAGATCTAGCGACTAACAAATTCTCCTTTAAAATAACAAGTGCTTTATCGTAGTCTTTATTTTCGATATAGATGTTTGCTTTCGATAATAGTATACTTATTTTTTTAGTTAGCAGACTAATCGTCTTGGAATCGAACAAAACAAGTGCAGAATCTAAGTATTTAAGTGCTGTATTATTGTTATTATTTTTATACGCTTCTGCTATATAATGGTATTCTTGTATCACACCAACCGTATTTTCAGTTTTCTTAAAAAAGTCTAAACCTGAGTTATACAATGCTATGGCTTTATCATACTGCCAATCGTAGTTATAAGCAAAAGCTTTAAAACTTTCAGCTTCCACCACGTTCTCCTCACTTTTTATTTCTTCTTTCCCTATTTTTTTAGCCTGATCATAATAATATAATGCTTTATCAACATCGTCTTGAAAATTTAAGTAATAAGAACCCATAAAAATATTTCCCGTAAAGCCATAATAAGTTAGTGTTTTATCTTGTTCATAAATTTTTATTACGTTATTAATACTTTCAAAAACTTCTTGTTCTCTTTCAATATTAAAATATATATTACATAATACTAAATAATTAGACGCTATTGCAGCATTGTTTTCTATATGGTTGTTGGGGTTAGTAAGAATTTCATTGCCTAATAAACAATTTTCTAATGCGTTACTATAATCCCAAGAATTATGGTAGAACTCAGCCAAATAGGTATAAGTACTTCCTAAAATCTCATTTTCATAAGCTGTTTTTTCTTTATTTTTTAAAATTGCTAATACCTCATTACAAGTATTTTTTGCTTTATCATAATAGTTATTCCAACTATAACATTGTTTTAACTCATTCAATCCAAAAACAATGTTGGTGGTGTCTTTTTTAATTTTCGCTAAGGCTAAAAGGTTTTGAGCAGATTGGTACCATATAGAATTTTCTTCAACATCAGTAAACCCTTCACCAAGAAGTGCATCTTCTTCTCCTATATTTTCAATTATATACTTTAAATAATCTATTTTTTCTTTATAAGTACGCTTTACTTTAAGCTCCTTGTTTACCACCTTCATGACAGAGGGAGTCATTGTAAATAAAGAATCTTGAGCATAACTTTTTATACTAAAAATGGCAAACAATATAAGAGTAAAAAAAATGGTTTTCATAAACACCAAAAAAAATAATTTAAAAGCTAAAATTAATAGAATTAAATAGCATACAGAAAACAATAAGAGCTATTTCTCAAAAAAAAATAATCTGTCGCTATTTTTATGAAAGTTATAAAAATTATACTAATTAATTACGATATTTTCATTTGTAAAATAAAAAAACTTATGCCCGAAAGTTCTCAAAACATTAATTAGCTCAACAGACCTAACTAACTGGGCGACCTAATACTTTTATATTTCTTTAATAAAATGCTCTAAAGATTTCCCCTTAGGAATCTTCATTTTTTTCCTTACAGCATAACGGTAGTTATCAACACTTGCAGAGCCAATATTAAGCTCACTTGCTATTTCTTTTGAGGTTTTACCCAATCTAATTTTTTTTATAATCTCTTTTTCTTTTTCTGTTAAATTAGAATACTCTTCATGGATTTTTAATTCAAAATTATCCACGTTTTCATTAACCTTAGACAGAAACTGTGTTTTTTCGTTATTTCTATCGATATAACCATTAACAAGTGAGTTAATTTCAAATAGCATTTTTTCGTGTTTATTATTTCCTGAGACCACCTTTTTTAATTGCTTTAAGGGGGCTTTAATCTTTTCTAGCAATTCGTTATTATCATTAATTTGAAGGGCAAAATTAGTAATGTTTTTATCCTTAAATTCGACTTCTCGGTTTAAAGCTTCTTTTTTCACTTCTAATAATTCTTGCTTAGCTTCTAATACTAGTCTTTCGGCATTCAATCTCTTTTTCTGCCGGTCTTTAATTATATAAATAAAAAAGGCAGAAATTACCATTAAGGTTAGCGCAAAATAACTATACATTTTTATCTTTTTTTGTTTTAAGACAGAAAGCTGAAGCATCACTTTTTCATTTTCTAATTTAGATTTAATTTCTCTATATTTAAAATCAGCCTCTAATATTTTAATTTCTGATTTTTCTGATTTTGCTTGTAATTCAGCATCAACATTTTCATATTGGTTATAGTAAAAAACACAACGCTTATCATCGTTTAGGATATTATAAATGCCATAAATACTTTCATTAATTTGTTTTTCTAATTCTAATATATTTTCAGATTCAGCTAATGCTAGATTCTCATTTAAGAGAACAAGTGCTTTATCGTAGTCTTTATTTTCTGTGTAGATTTTTGCTTTTAATAATAATATACTTAATTGTTCAGATGGCAAATAAATTGTTTTAGAATTAAGTAAAAAGAGCGCAGAATCTATATATTTAAGTGCTTGGTTATTGTTTTTTTTTCCTTCAAAAACCTTACTAATATAATGGTATTGGTATATGATAGCTGTCGTATCTTTATTTTTCTTTTGAAAATCTAAATTTATATTACACAATTCTAAAGCTTTATCATATTGCTTACAATTGTAAAAGGCTTCGGCTTTAAAATTTTCAGCGTCCATTACCATCATCTCATCGTTTATTTCTTCCCCAATTTTTTTAGCCTGGTCGTAATGATATAATGCTTTGTCAATATCTTTTTTAAAATCTATGAAATAAGAACCCATAGAAATATTCCCTGTAAAACCATAATAGGTTAAGGTTTTATCTTGTTCATAAACTTTTAATACATTCTTTATATTATCAAAAGCTTCCTGATCTTTTTCAATGTTGGCGTATATATTAGATAATACCAAATAGTTAGACGCTATCGCAGTTTTGTTTTCTATGTGGTTGTTTGAGTTGGTAAGAATTTCATTGCCTAATAAACAACTTTCTAATGCGTCACTATAATCTAAAGAATTATCGTTAGCAAAAGCTAAATAGGTATAAGTACATCCCAAAATTTCATTTTCTTTAGCTGTTTTTTTTTTGTTTTTTACAATTTTCAAGACCTTTTTACAAGCGTTTTTTGATTTATCATGATAGTTGTTCCAACTATAAAATTCTGCTAAACCATGTAACCCTATAACAATATTGGTTGTGTCTTGTTTCAAACCCGCTAAGGATATAAGGTTTTGAGCAGCTTGGTACAATGTTGAATCTTCTCCTGTCGCAGAATACTCACCAATGGTTCTATCTCCTCCATCTATATTTTCAATTAAATACTTTAAATAATCTGTTTTTTCTTTATAAGTGCGTTTTAATTTAAGCTCATTATTTATCTTCTCCATCATAGAAGGAGTGACACTAGAATCTTGAGCGTAACTGTTTGCAATAGAAATAACAAGTAATATAGCAGTAAAAAAAATGGTTTTCATAAATACTAAAAATCGCAATTTAAAAAACCAAAATTAATGGAATTAAACAATATATAGAAAACAATGATCGCTATTTTTAAAAAATTTTCGGGAACTTAATTAATTATTTAGATGAATATTTTTTTATTTGTAAAGGGGCTATTCTTGTTTGGTTCTAAAATTCAGGCATCGAACAAAAAATTTAGTCTCACTTTCGTAAGCCTAGCCTTTTTTGTTTCTTTTTAATGAAAAAAAGAAAAGGCAACTATTTTTTTAAAGTAAACTACAGTGGACAGGCTACCACTATTTTTAGGCCAAATTCTTAGATAACATTTTTACCAGAAGCCTACCATTGGCGTATTTTACAAGATGCCTGCGATTTGTCACTGGATCTAACAGATAGTAGAATTGCTTTAAAACACTTATTGTTAAGTAGCAATATCATTTTTTGTTAAGGCCTATCGAAAGTTTGACGTAAAATTTGAAGTGAAGTTGCCGTAGAATTTCAGACTGTTTGAGCGCAGCGAGTTTCTGAAATTCAGGCATCGAACAAAAAATTTAGTCACACTTTCGTAAGCCTAGCCTTTTTTGTTTCTTTTTTTGGCAATGAAAAAAAGAAAAGGCAACTATTTTTTAAAAGTAAACTACAGTCGACAGGCTACCACTATTTTAGGCCAAATTCTTAGATAAAATTTTTGCCAGAAGCCTCAATTTGACGGCTTTTTCACACGAAGTCCTTGTATCGAACTCAGATTAATTAGTTAAGCATTAAAATCTATTGAGTTAGAACGCGATACTAACCAATAACTTCTAGTTTAGCAAAACGCAACAATAACTTTTTAACGCCAACAACTTCAAAATTAATTTCGGCTTTTACATCACCGCCTTTACCTTCAATTTTAAGAATCTCCCCTTTTCCAAAACGCAAATGTTTTACAATGTTGCCTACTGTTAAATTCCCATCAAACAAATTAATAGTATTACTATGAGGTGCTGTAGAAATTTTCTTCAGGTTTTTTGGAGTTATTGCTTGAGATTTCTGGGGGTCATATTTCTTTGTTTTCTTTTGAAGATTAGGCTGTACCGCTTTTTTAAATCGAATCGTGCTTGGTCTATACGCATCGTCATCTCCAAAGATATCGGCAGAAAGCATGGGGTTAATACGTCGTTCTTCTTTAGGGGTTATATTCTCTAAAAATTGTTCGTCTATTTCTTCAATAAAACGGCTAGGCTCAGAATCGACGAGTTTTCCCCATCGATATCTCGATAAGGCGTAGGTTAAATAAGCTTGTTTTTCGGCTCGTGTTAGCGCCACATAAAACAATCGGCGCTCCTCCTCTAGCTCGCTTCGCGTATTCATACTCATTGCACTAGGAAATAAATCTTCTTCTAAGCCCACAATAAAAACATGAGAAAATTCTAAGCCTTTTGCTAAATGAATGGTCATTAAGGCGACATGATCTGCATCACCTTTGTCAGCATCTAAATCGGTAGCCAAAGCAACATCTTCTAAGAACTCGGCTAAATCGCCTTTAGAATCGGCTATTTCAAGTTGCCCTTCAACAAAATCTTTAATCCCATTTAATAGTTCCTCAACATTTTCAATTCTAGTGACTCCTTCTGGCGTACTATCCTTGTTAAACTCTCTAATTAAACCACTAGATTTTGTAACGTGTTCTGCTAACTCAAAAGCATCAGCTGTTTGGTTTAAGACTTGGAAACTTTCTATTAAGGTTACAAAATCTCTAAGCTTATTTTTAGTTCCCGAATTAATATTTATGTCAACCTCATCTATCGATTTAAGGAGGTTAAAAATAGTTATACCCAAACTGTTTGCTGCAACTACTAGGCGATCTAAAGTCGTTTGCCCGATGCCTCGAGCTGGGTAATTAATTACTCTTTTAAGTGCTTCTTCATCGGCTGGATTAAGAATTAAACGCAGGTAAGAGAGTACGTCTTTTATTTCTTTTCGCTGATAAAAGGACAGTCCGCCATAAATACGATAAGGAATATTTCGTTTACGCAAGGCATCTTCCATAGCTCTAGACTGAGCATTTGTACGATATAAAATAGCAAAATCACTATTTAGTAACTGGTTTTCCATTTTAGTTTCCCAAATGGTACTCGCAACATAACGCCCTTCATCACCATCGGTTAATGAACGGTGTACTTTTACTTTTGCGCCTTCATCGTTGGCAGTCCAAACGACTTTATCTAATTTGGTTTGATTATGTTCAATAACAGAATTGGCAGCACCTACAATATTTTTTGTAGATCGGTAGTTTTGTTCCAAACGGTACTGTATCACATTATCATAATCGCGTTGAAAATTGAGAATGTTATTAATATTAGCACCTCTAAATGCATAAATACTCTGCGCATCATCTCCCACGACGCAAATATTTTGAAAACGATCTGCCAAAGCACGAACAATTAAGTACTGCGAATGGTTTGTATCTTGGTACTCATC
>CALDCO010000102.1 GCA_937937185.1 uncultured Flavobacteriaceae bacterium | reverse complement strand
TTTAAATAATGTTCGCCTTTGGTCATTATTTCTTGTGCATAAGTAAGGCCAAACTCAGACCATGCGTTAGCGCTAAAATTAAAATCATTATTTTCTATAAAAAAATCGGTATTGTCATCAAAATCCTCTTCAACATTTTCTATTAATTGTCCGCTAACACCCAAAAGGCCTCCAAAAACTCGTCCTCTTGTAAATAATGCAATAGCACTTTTGTCACTCAAATTAAACATAAATGAGGGCCCTAATAGGTCTAAATTACCCGAAAAATTATTTTCATCTTTTAATGTTTTGGAGGCCTCATCAAAATCGTAGTTTATTTTAAAAACCTCATTAATATCTATTCCAAAATAATCGTTACCAATAAAACCACTGCTTCCTATTAGGTTGATATCTGCTCTAAAACGAGAATCTGCAATGTTGGCAGGGTTAGAAATTAAACCATAAATACCACTATAATTATCTGAAAGATACCCAATGTAGGATTGAGCACTTAATGTTGAAATGGCTAACAACACAAACGAAATAAGCATTAAAGTAAGTTTTTTCATGAAAAGATTATTTACGGGACTCATCTTGAGTTCACCATTACTATTAGGGCGTCTTAAATTTTAAATACTGTTTTGAATATTTAGGGTCACTACAAAATAAATTACTAATTTAATGATCATACATATTGAACAAATCTACACATTATCGATTAAACAACAAAAAAACAGGTTGAAATATCTCAAAAATTAACATTTAAGCGTTTGTATCACTTTCTTTAAAGCCATTATACTATTTAGAATTCGTTTACATAATACATCAAATAATGGCTTAGTTTTTGTACATTACTGTTTTATTAGTTTTACATTATCAATGAAGTTACTTATACCTTTAGCCTTATTATTTTCTTTTTCATTATTTGGTCAAAATCCAATTGAAAGTCAATTAATTAAAGAAATTAATTTCCAAGCTGAAACGTTTATTGGAGCAGATAATTTTGGTACTTTTTACAGTATAAGCAACCAAACACTTTATAAAGCTTCTAAAAATCAATCGCTTAATTATAGTAATATTCAATTGGGTGAAATTTCTTCTGCTCATACATTTAACCCCTTAAAAATAAATGTGTTTTATAAGGATTTTAATACTGTTATAATATTAGACAATCGTTTAGCCGAAGTGAATAGGATAGACTTTAATAGTTTTGAAAACTACAAAAATGTGACCCATGTTAGTACGGGACCAGACAATACCATATGGGTTTTTAATCAAGACACGCAACAATTAGAATTGTTTGATTACAAACTAAATAAAACAAGGACAAGAACACGCCCTATACCGTCGAAAATTATTGCTATGACTAGCAATTACAATGCCTGTTGGATACTAACCGAAACACATTTGCTCATTTATAATTACACAGGAAGTTTATTGAATAAAATAGAAAATAAAAACTTCACTGCGCTGTCTGAAAACAACAACAAAGTATTATTGCTTTCTGAAAACAAATTGTATTATCTTGATGAAAACACCACTAATTTTATACCTGTTTCTATTCCAAATTTGTTAATAAAACAGTTTTTTGTAACCAATGAAATCGTTTATATTTACGCTGAAAACAGGCTTTATCAATTCCAATTAAAAATAGATTAATATGCACGTTGCAATAGCTGGAAATATTGGCGCAGGGAAAACTACGCTTACAAAATTACTTGCCAAACATTATAAATGGGAAGCCCAGTTGGAGGACGTTGTAGACAATCCTTATTTGGACGATTTTTATAATCGAATGGAACGTTGGAGCTTTAATTTGCAAGTTTATTTCTTAAATAGTCGGTTTAGGCAAATTTCGCAAATTAGAAAGAGTGGCAAAGACGTGATACAAGACCGAACCATTTATGAAGACGCTCATATTTTTGCTCCTAACTTGCATGCTATGGGGTTAATGACCAATCGTGATTTTGAGAACTACAAATCACTTTTCGATCTTATGGAAAGTTTTATCGAAGGTCCAGATTTAATGATTTATTTAAGAAGCTCGATACAAAACCTAGTGGCGCAAATTCATAGTCGCGGTAGAGATTATGAAAACTCCATTAGTATTGATTATTTAAGTCGTTTAAACGAACGATATGAAGGCTGGGTTCATAATTACGACAAAGGAAAACTACTAATTATCGATGTTGATAAATTAGATTTTGTTTCAAATCCAGAAGATTTAGGAGCCGTTATTAATAAAATTGAAGCTGAAATTAACGGTCTGTTTTAATTGTTATCGTTTATTATTTTATAGGTTATTAAACTTTGAAAAAGATAATGGTTAAAATAAACAGAGAAATCATTTTATCAGTAATTGACGAATCTGATGATATTTTAATTACAACCCACAACAAACTTTGCCTGCCAATCATCAACAGGATTTACAAAAAAATGATCCATGGAATAAAATTTGATGATATTAAGGTATGTGATCCCCTAATCATTGATGGGCATCATAGATATATAAGCGCCTTACTAGCAGGAGTCAAGATCAATAAAGCAAAATCTGCCAAAACAAGTGCAACGACTGAATATAAATGGATTGATGTAGAGTTTGTTCAAGAAGAGTGGGACACGAAAGACAAAATAAAGCGTTTAAATGAGCTAGACGCTAAATTCAACAATATGCCGCTTAAAAAATTGGTCGATCTAACAAAATAATTTTTAGTACATTTGTAACATGCTGTTATACTTAGACATAGATGGAGTAATGATTTCTGGAAACTCTTGGAGAAGACCTGAAATACTAGAAGATGGTTTTCCTGAGTTTAGTCAAAAAGCAATCAAATCACTTAATAGAATAATTTCTAGTTCAAGTGCAGATATTGTATTGACCACTTCTCACAAATCTAAGTACTCTTTAAAAGAATGGAAAAATATTTTTAAACGACGACATATTAGCGTTAATAAAATAACTCGCCTTCCTGAAAATATTAATCATCTAAATAGAAAGGATGAACTCTTAAGTTGGTTTAATCCTAAAAATATAAATGAAAATTTTATCATAATAGATGATGATAAATCTTTAAATGCATTACCAAATTTTTTAAAGGACAGATTAATACAAACCAGTGCATCAGTTGGTTTAACTGATTATCTTTCAGACATAGCTTTAGATATAATTAATAAATTGAAATTTGAGGCCGTTTGATTTATGTATTAATAATATTAAAGTAGAAATTAACGGTCTGTTTTAATTGACTATCTTTAGTGGTAACTAAGAAAAGTGAATGGCGAGTATGAAATATGCCTATACCATCCTTTATGTAGAAAGTGTAATTGAAACCCTTGAGTTCTATGAAAAAGCATTCCAATTTCGTCGAAAATTCTTAACTCCTGAAAATGATTATGGCGAATTAATTTCGGGAGAAACAACAATCGCTTTTGCTTCAATTAAATTGGGAAACTCGAATTTTAAGCATGAATTTGAAAAAATAACTAGCTCGAAAAAACCTTTTGGAGTGGAATTGGCTTTTACAACCGAACATATTGAAGTGGATTTTCAAAACGCCATTAGTTGTGGCGCAACAGAATTTGAGCCTATCACAGAAAAACCTTGGGGACAAAAAGTTGGCTATGTTCGAGACAACAATGGGTTTCTAATTGAAATTTGCACGCCAATAGCTTTA
>CALDCO010000101.1 GCA_937937185.1 uncultured Flavobacteriaceae bacterium | reverse complement strand
TCATAAAAAAACTAAGAGCTGTCGAACCTTCATTCTCGAAAATAAACAAATCGCTTATTTTAAAAATTAATCCAAACGTTCCTGAATTTTTAATAACAGCATTAACAAAACCTTTCTATACCAACCCAAGTCCAGATTTAACATAATACTATTTATAGGTGTTGTACGTATGAAGAGAAAACCATAAAAAAAGCCTCTTTTCAACTGGGAAGTAACCATTTCGCTACCGCTAATTACGTTACAAAATTTATAAAAAAATAGTTTATTAGCTATTGGTATCATTTGGATAATGAGCCCATGACCAAATAAAAGAGCTTATAAAAGAAAAGACTCGCAGATTAAAATCTGCGAGTCTTTGTTTTATTAAGAAGCTTAGCACACTACATTGCGCCCCATTCTTTTAAAGACTTTTTATTTAAATTAATATAATCTTCATTACCTGCTTTTTGGGCTTCCGCTAAAGAAGCTTTAGCTGCTTTAATAGCCGTTTTTGTTTTACCCGCTTTGGCATGAATTAACGATTGTTGTCTTAGATACCAAAAACGAGGCTTATCTTTTGTCATTTCAATCGCTTTATCTATCCACGTTACGGCTTGATTAATATCTTTACCTTCTTCTAAATAATACCTAGCAGAAGCGTAAAAGTCGTTTGCCGCAGGACCACTCATTACTCTTGTAATATTTTTAGAAACTTTGTCATTCGTAGGCACATCAATTTTTACACCCGCATATGCATTTTCCCACATAATGCCTAACATAGCAGAGCCATTTGTTAAATCATCAAACGACATGGTAAAGGTTTCTATTTTCATTGGGATAGCCTCTACTTTTACAGTCGTTTTAGCAGCTATTTTTCCAGAATCCCATTTTTTTGGTGTGCCCCAGTTTTCAGTATCAGAGTAAAAATTCACTTCCCAAGACGATTCGTTAGGCGTTACAAAAATAGCATAAGCTCCTGCTTTAATTTTGTTTCCTGCAATGACAACATCATCACCAAAAGTAATTATTGTGTTTTTGTTTGCTCCTGTTCTCCATAATTCACCATAGGGTACAAGTCCTCCAAAAATCTTACGGTCTTTAACGCCAGGGCGTGAGTATTCTAAAGTTACATCTGTAAGTCCAATTTTTTGTTCTATTTTTTGGAACGGACTTGGAGCTGGGGTTTCGATTTGTGCATTTACTGCAAATGAAGCAGATATTATTAATGCTACTAGGAATAATTTTTTCATATTAAAAAGATAGTATTTGTTATAAACGTGAGTAAATTTACGCACTATCCTTGCGCTATGTTGTTAATAAAAACTTAAATTAACCTATTGTATATTTGTAAAAAAATAAACAATGAAAAAATACTATGCTGAAGCAATTGGAACATTTGCTATGGTTTTTTGTGGTACTGCCGCAATGACCATTAATGAAATAACCAACGGGAGCATCTCTCATGTAGGAGTAGCTGGCGTTTGGGGACTAATTGTTATGGCCATGATTTATGCTTTTGGCGACATTTCTGGAGCTCACTTTAACCCAGCCGTTTCAATAGGTTTTGCTTTTGCTAAAAAATTTTCTTGGAAGGAGGTTCCTAAATATGCTTTTTCTCAGTTAATTGGTGCCATTCTTGCTAGTGCAATGGTTTGCTTCTTATTCCCTGACAGTGAATTTTTGGGCGAAACCACTCCTGCTAGTGGCTTTCCTGTTTATAAAGCTGCTATTTTAGAATTTTTACTTACTTTTTTCCTAATGCTTGTTATTATTAATGTTTCTACAGGAAGTAAAGAAATTGGCACTATGGCCGCTATTGCAGTTGGCAGTGTTATTTTACTGGAAGCCTTATTTGCTGGCCCCATTACTAAGGCTTCGATGAATCCTGTACGTTCAATTTCGCCTTCATTATTTACTGGAAACTATCAATACTTGTGGCTTTATGTTTCAGCTCCAATTCTTGGAGCAATCACCGCAGTTAGTAGCTGTAAGTTAGTTAAAGATGAGGCCTGTTGCGATCATTAATGTTGTTTTTGTTTTACTGAGTTAACTAATTTATTACAATTTATGCAGTAGTATGTTAAAATTTGTTTAACAAAAAACAGTAATTGTTAAACATTTTTGTACATTTACAACTATAAATTTGTAAACGATGGCCAAAAAGAAAACAATCTCTTCAGAAAATATTATCGCTTACTACATGAATCATGTTTTAGAGCACAACGAGCAACCAAAATCTGTCTACGCCTTTGCTAAAGCAAATAATTTCGAAGAGTCCCTATTTTACAAACATTTTAGTTCATTTAAAGCCATTGAAAAAGGAATTTTTAAATCGTTTCATAACAATACTTTAAGAGTATTGCACAAAAGCAGTGAATATAAAATGTTTGACCAAAGAAATAAACTTCTTAGTTATTATTTCACTTTTTTTGAAAACCTAACAGCTAATAGAAGTTATGTTTTGTATGCCTTAGGAGGCCATAAAAAAAATTTAGAATCGTATGCTTTACTCTCAGATTTTAAATCAAATTTCACTCACTTCATTCAGGAATTGGATATTAATTTAATTGATGTTAAACAAGAAAAATTAGAGAAAGTACAAAACAGAGGTTTAAAGGAAACCGCTTGGTTTCAATTACTACTTACGCTTAAGTTCTGGATGAACGATGAATCGCAAGGTTTTGAAAAGACCGATATATTTATAGAAAAGTCGGTAAACACAAGTTTTGATGTTTTAAATGTGGCACCCTTAAAAAGTTTAATTGATTTCGGTAAGTTTATTTACAAGGAAAAAATTAATCTTAACTAAAACCTAAGGTATTGAAAACAATAGACAGCATTCCAACATCCAAAATACAACGCGCTACGCAATTAGTACAAACTGGTGCTAAGGTTGGCGTAAATTATTTAAAGTATTATGGAGATAAACTCATTAAGACAGAAAGTGAAGCTAAAAATCGTCTTAATGAAAACAATGCTGAAGACATTTACGATGGATTAAAAAAATTAAAAGGCAGTGCACTTAAAGTTGCTCAAATGTTAAGCATGGAAAAAAGTATTATGCCCCAGGCTTACGTCGAAAAATTTTCACTTGCACAATTCTCTGTACCGCCTTTATCGCCTCCTCTAGTATCCAAAACTTTTAAAAAATATTTCGGGAAACTACCAAGTCAGATATTCGACTCCTTTAATTTATCCTCTGTTAACGCTGCCAGTATAGGTCAAGTGCACTTGGCAGAAAAGAATGGGAAAAAATTTGCTGTGAAAATTCAATACCCAGGAGTTGCTGATAGCATTGCTTCAGATTTGGCTTTGGTAAAACCCATTGCGATTAAAATGTTTAATATTAAAGGAAAGGATAATGACAAATACTTTAAAGAAGTAGAAAACAAACTTATTGAAGAAACGAATTACCTTCTAGAAATTAAGCAAAGTAAAGAAATTGTTAATGCCTGTAAACACATTCCAAATTTAAAGTTCCCCAATTACTATGAAGACTACTCTTCTGAACGTATTATAACTATGGACTGGATGGATGGAGAACATTTATCTGAATTTACGGCTCACAACAGGAACCAGGAAAAAGCAACTAAATTAGGACAAGCGCTATGGGATTTCTATATGTTTCAAATGCATAAACTAAAAAAAGTACATGCAGATCCACATCCCGGGAATTTTTTAGTCTCAAAAGAAGGATTACTTATTGCTTTAGATTTTGGCTGTATGAAAACCATCCCTGATTCATTCTATGTTCCTTACTTTGAATTAGCAAAAGAAGAAAATATAAATAATAAAGAATTGTTTACAAAAAAACTATTTGAGCTAGAAATTCTTCGTAAAGATGACACTAAAGAAGAGCTTCGCTTTTTTTCATCAATGTTTCATGAAATGCTTAGCCTATTTACGAAACCTTTTCATGTTAAAGAATTTGATTTTTCTAACCCAGATTTTTTCTCAAAAATCGCAGAATTAGGTGAAAAATATAGCAAAAATACAGAATTAAAAAAAATGAATGGAAATCGCGGTTCTAAGCATTTTATATATATAAATCGAACCTTTTTTGGCCTCTATAATTTAATGTTTGACCTAAAAGCTAAAGCAATCATTATAAACAATTATAATACACTTTAATGGTCTGTTTTTAGTAAATAATCATATCAGGTTTGGACTGTTTGTACGAAATTTATAGATTAATAGCAGTTTTATTATCCAGTCAACCACTCATTGCTAAGTACAAAAGTCCGAATCTGAATATGTTAACACCCTAGGCTAGTCGTAAACTAATATGTCTATGCGAAACCCCTTTGTTAATGGTTAGTTTTCAATTAAAATAGTTTAAAATAGAATAACGATAACACCATAAACACGGGTTTTTAAAATAAAAATTATTCATTAAAGTGACATTTAGAAGTACGCTAAAGCCATTTTGAGTTTTTAAAACTATATAATACCTAAAAAATATGCGGATTTTAGTAACTGGAGCTACAGGTTATATAGGTAAACGATTAATTCCTCTATTAATACAGCAAGGTCATACTGTTATTTGTGCTGTACGCGGTAAGTTAAGAATAGAAAACAGATTTGAAGATGAGGAAAAAATTAGCGGAATAGAAGTAGATTTTCTAATACCAGAAACCTTAAAAAACATTCCTAATAACATAGATGCGGCCTACTATTTAATACATTCTATGACAAATTCTGTAAGTAAATTTCAGGAAATGGAAGAACAATGTGCTAGGAATTTTAAAAATAGAATTGAAAACACTAACTGTGAACAAGTTATCTATCTAAGCGGCATTACTAACGACAGTAAATTATCTAAACATTTGCTGTCTCGTAAAAACGTAGAACAGACCTTAAAATCTTCCAAATATGCGTTAACTGTTTTTAAAGCAGGAATAATTGTTGGTTCTGGGAGTTCTTCGTTCGAAATTATACGAGATTTAGTCGAAAAGTTACCTGTAATGATTACCCCTAAATGGCTGAATACTAAAACACAACCTATAGCCATTAGAGACGTTTTGTCGTTCTTAATAAATGCGCTTGGCACTAAAAAAGTTTATAACCATTCTTACGATATATTTGGTCCTGAGGTTCTAAATTACAAAAACATGCTCTTACAGTTTGCTAAAATTAGAAAACTTAAGCGCTATATTATTACTATTCCAATAATGACCCCTAAATTGTCTAGCTATTGGTTATATTTTGTGACTTCTACTTCTTACAAACTAGCACAAACATTGGTTAATAGTATGGGAATAGAAATTATAGGAAAACCTAGTAATATAAATAAATTACTACAAGTATCACCTATGACCTACGAAAAGGCTGTAAATCTGGCATTTATTAAAATAGAACAAAATAGCATTATCTCAAGTTGGAAAGATTCCTTTGTTAGTAGTAGAGCTAGAGACAGAGTAAGGAGTAAATATATTAATGTTCCTAAATATGGCTGCTTTAAAGATATTAAGGAAAGAAAAGTTTTAGACGAAAATAGAACATTTCAAAAAATATGGGCGATAGGCGGAGAAAACGGATGGTATTATGGTACATTTTTATGGAAAATTAGAGGTTATATAGATAAGGCAAATGGCGGTATTGGTTTACGAAGAGGGCGAACCAACAAAACGACTATTAAAACTGGTGATGCTCTAGATTTTTGGCGCGTACTACTTGCCGATGAAGAAAATAAAAGACTCTTACTATTTGCAGAAATGAAACTCCCTGGAGAAGCTTGGTTAGAATTTAGAGTAGCAAAAGGACGTGTATTTCAACGTGCAATTTTTAGACCACGAGGCCTTGTTGGACGCTTATATTGGTATCTGGTTTTTCCTTTTCATGGTTTTATCTTTAATGGTATGATAAATAAACTGGCAAAGGCTTAAACCACTTCAATGAGTAAAAAACACTTAGCGCAAAAACAATGTCCCGTATGTTTGCTTTCTTTTAATTGGCGAAAAAAATGGGAAAAGAATTGGGAAACTGTAAAATATTGTAGTGAAAAATGCAGAAGAAACAAGAAAAAACTGGTTTAATCTGGTTTAGAAACGATTTAAGAACTAAGGATAACTGTGCATTAGTAAGTGCAATAAAAGCAAATGATCAAGTTGTGGGATTGTATTGTTATGATCCTAGACATTTTGATATAAATGAATTTGGCCATAAAAAAACAGCTGTTTTTCGCGCTCAATTTTTAATTGAAACGGTAACCGATTTAAAAGAGCAATTATTAAAGCTCAATATCCCTTTGTTGATATATAATAAAACGCCTGAAACAGTTATACCAAAACTGGTAAGAGAATACAATATTAGTAACATTCATTTTCAAAAAGAATGGACTCCTGAAGAAAACATTGTATTAGATAACATAAAACAAAATTTACCAAGAAACATCCATTTTTTTTCAGAATATGATCAGTTTTTATACCATCCCAAGGATAGCCATTTAACATGCGATGCCATTCCTAATGTTTTTACTCAATTTAGAAAACACGTAGAAAAACGATCTATTGTTCAACAAGAAAGGCAGCCTCTAGAAATCATAAATCAAGAGGCTACTTTTGAGAATAACACCAAAAATATAACCCTAGACAGTCTTGGGTTTTCTAAATTCGAAAGGCATATAAACAGCGCTTTCCCTTTTAAAGGCGGAGAAACTGAAGCTTTAAACCGATTAAATTATTATTTATTTGAAAGTAAGAAAATTGGATTTTATAAAAAAACACGTAATGGATTAATTGGTCCTGATTTTAGCTCTAAATTTTCTCCTTGGTTGGCCAATGGCAGCCTGAGTCCAAGAACCGTTTATTGGCAGGTGAAAAAATTTGAGGATTCAGAATACAAAAACCAATCTACTTATTGGTTAATTTTCGAACTAATATGGCGTGATTATTTTAAATACATTTCACTAAAATATGGATCTAATATTTTCAAACTAACTGGTATTTTAAATAAAAAATACAGCTGGAAAACAGATCAACTTTTAATTAATAGATGGATAAACGGACAAACCGATGAGCCTTTTGTTAATGCCAACATGTTAGAATTAAAACAAACAGGTTGGATGAGTAATCGGGGCCGACAAAACGTGGCCAGTTACTTTTCAAAAACACTAAATCTCGATTGGCGCATAGGCGCTTCTTACTTCGAATCTTTATTAATCGATTACGACGTGCATAGCAACTAAGGCAATTGGATGTATGTTTCGGGTGTGGGAAACGATCCAAGGGATCGTACATTTAATGTTAAGCTACAAGCAAAACGCTATGACCCCAATGCTAAATACCAAAGGTTATGGCTTCAAAATACTTTATTTTAAATGCATTACTATTAAAACTTAACTATTGAAAACTTTAAGACTCATTCTTGGCGACCAGCTAAACAGCAAGCATTCGTGGTATAAGGACCATAAAAATGAATCGCTTTATTGCCTCTTCGAAATGCGTCAGGAAACAGATTATATAACTCATCACATTCAAAAAGTAATCGGTTTTTTTGCTGCTATGAGAGCATTTTCAGAACAGTTAAAAGCTAAAGGTTTTCAAGTGATATACTTCAAAATAGATGACAAACGAAATACTCAAAATCTTACTAGCAACCTTCAAAATTTAATTAAAGCGCATCACATTCAAAATTTTGAATACCAAATGCCTGATGAATACCGCTTATCAATTCAATTAAAAGAATTTTGTAATAGCTTATCTATAAACAATAAACGGGTAGATACAGAACATTTTTACACTTCTAGACAGGAGCTAAAAACTTTCTTTAAAGGTAAAAAACAACACCTAATGGAATCATTCTACAGGTACATGCGAAAAAAGCATCAACTGTTAGTGGTAGGTGACCAACCTGAAGGTGGAAAATGGAATTACGATAAAAGCAATCGTTTAAAATGGAAAAATGAACCAGTCATTCCTAAATATCTTAAATTCGATAATAAAGTGACTGAAATAGTTGAAGGAATTCGAGATGCAAATATAAAAACAATAGGGCATTTTAATGAAGACGTTTTTAGTTATCCTATAAATAGAACACAGGCACTTGAACAATTAAAATATTTTTGCGAACACTTACTTTTCTATTTTGGCGATTATCAAGATGCCATGCATATTAATGAAGTTTTTTTATTTCACTCTAGACTCTCATTCGCTATGAATTTAAAAATAGTATCGCCCAAAGACATTATAAATACGGTACTAAACTATTGGAATAAAGAAAACCGCCATATAGACATTTCTCAAATTGAAGGGTTTGTAAGACAAATATTGGGCTGGAGAGAATACATGAGGGGCATGTATTGGGCCTTAATGCCAGAATATAAATCATTGAATTTTCTTAAAAACAACAATGAGTTACCTAGTTTCTTTTGGAACGGTAACACTAAAATGAATTGTTTAAAACAAGCGATAAACAATTCTCTAGAAAACGGATATGCTCACCACATACAAAGACTAATGGTTACGGGAAATTATGCCTTATTAACTCAAATTAATCCAGATTTAGTAGACCAATGGTATTTAGGAATTTACATCGATGCTGTGGAATGGGTTCAATTGCCCAATACTAGAGGCATGAGTCAGTATGCCGATGGTGGTAAAATAGCCACTAAGCCCTATATTTCTAGTGGGAATTATATTAATAAAATGAGCAACTATTGCGGCGAATGCCAATACAATCATAAAGAAAAAATAACAGAAAATGCTTGTCCGTTTAACAGCCTGTATTGGAATTTTTTAGATGATAAAAAAGCGCATTTAAAAGACAATTTTAGGATGAAAATGATGTACCGTTTATTAGAAAAAATAAAACCTGAAGAACTTCATAAAATAAAGAACAGAGCAAAAGAAATTATAGAAAATCCAGAACGTTTTTAAAGTATGGCAAAGCAGGAGTTAAATATTGTTTGGTTAAAACGAGATTTAAGGTTGAGTGATAATGAATCCTTATCGTCTGCACTAAGCTCGGGCAAGCGCACTTTAATACTTTATATTTTTGAAGATGCTTTAATTCAAGACGCGCATTATAGCCAGCGCCATTGGAATTTTGTAAAGCAATCTATTGAAGACTTAAATGCGCAATTAATTCATTATAATTCGGAAGTACTAGTCGTTAATTCTACCATAGAAAATGTTCTCGATAAACTCTTAAAAAGCTTTGCAATTCATACGGTTTATTCTCATCTAGAAACCGGAATTAAACTTACTTACGATCGTGATTTATCGTTTTCTAAGTATTGTGCTAAATACAATATACAATGGATAGAATGTGTAAATAATGGGGTTTTAAGAGGGTTAAGCAATCGAAATCTTTGGTTTGAAAAATGGGACGACTTCATGATGAAATCACTAGAGAAATTTCAGTCTAAATCTGAACAATTATTACACCTCAAACAAATAAACAAACTCAAAACTCATTTTAATATTCCAGATTTAAAGACACCAAAACATTCAAATTTTCAAAAAGGTGGCACAAGTACTGGTTTAAAGTACATGAATTCTTTTTTTAACAGGCGTTATAAAAATTACAGATATCATATTTCAAAACCTTTATTAGCAAGAACAGGCTGTAGCAGATTGTCTCCTTATATTGCCTGGGGAAATTTATCGATTAGACAAGTTATAAATAAAGCCGCCCAAATTAGGGAGCAATCCAATCAAAAAAGTCATCTTAATGCCTTTATGTCGCGGTTAAGATGGCAAGCGCATTTTATTCAGAAATTTGAAATGGAGCACTCCATGGAGTTTCATAGTATAAACAGAGGATATCACAAACTCAATAAACCCATAAACAAAACGTATCAAGCAGCATGGAAAAGTGGTAATACAGGATTTCCTCTAGTTGATGCTTGTATGCGATGTCTTAATGAAACGGGCTATTTAAATTTTAGAATGCGTGCTTTAGTCGTTTCTTTTTTTACTCAAAATTTATGGCAACCTTGGCAAGAATTATCAGAACATTTAGCCGCCCAATTTTTAGATTTCGAACCAGGTATTCATTATCCTCAAATACAAATGCAAGCAGGCGAAACAGGAATTAACGTGCTCCGTATTTATAATCCCACAAAAAACAGTATCGAACATGATCCTGATGGGGAATTCATAAAAAAGTGGGTGCCTGAGTTAGCTTCACTTGACAAACTATTTATTCATGAGCCTTCTAAAATGAGTTATTTCGATGCCCAACTCTGCAACTTTAATTTAGGCGACCACTACCCTTTTCCCATAATAAACGAAAAAGTAACTAGAAATCATGCCAGCAAAATTTTATGGAACATGAAAACGAATGCTCTGGTAAAAAAAGAAGCTTTACGTATTTTAAAACGGCATACTATTAAGGATAGAAACCGTATGATTCGCAATTCTTGAAAATTATTTTTTAAGCTGTTACTCGAACATGAAATTATAAATGTTAATTTTTGTTTAACTTATTTTAAAAAAATATAAACATTTATTATATTTGATTAGGAAATTAACTGTTTATGATTGTAGAATCGACATACATATTAAAAAAAGAAACGAGAGAGCTTATCAACGATATTGTTGGCAAGCCTTATACCTTTCTGCAATCAATAAAAATGAAAGGCATTGGCTGCAAGCGCATGATTATAGACGAAGTAAGTCCTAGTTTAGTGCAATATGTAAACCAAGTTTCAGATTTAAACTATGCGAATATAGAATTACGATCTAAAGGCATACTCATATATTTAAACAAAGGCTTAAAGAATTTTACTTGGACCATTCCTTTCTATCAGTTAGTCATTTATAAAATAAATGGTTCTAGTATTCATGCGCAAGGAAAATTTATTCATTTTAGGAACAATAAAACGTTTAAAGAAAATAAAGCTTTTTTTGACAAACTGTTAAACGAGAAAATTAAATTTGATAAACAATACAGTTTCAACCCCAATCTTTAAATGGCAGATAAAACATTTAAGCCTCACGAACTAGACAGAATTATTGAAATGGCTTGGGAAGATCGTACCCCTTTTGATGCCATAACATTTCAATTTGGTATTAAAGAACAAGACATCATTGTATTAATGCGCAATTGCATGAAACCAAAAAGTTTTGTTAGGTGGCGCAAACGAGTGCAAGGTCGTAATACAAAGCACTCTAAAAAAAGAAATTTTCAAGAAGGTCGATTTAAATGTTCAAGACAAAAACAAATCACGCAAAACAGAATATCAAAACGCTAACACATCAGGTCTTAACACAATTTTATGTTAATATATGCAATAAAAAAATAAAGTTATTAACAATCTGAATAGATACAAATTAAGGTTATAGATACAAGTTCACGCTTACAAATATACAAAGACACTAAAATTATTTTATTTTTATTAATAACCTAACATGCAGTGTTTTAAAAAAAATAAAAGCAAAATAAAATAGTATATTTTAATAATATAGAGTCGCGATACGTGTTTAATTAGAACAGAAGCCAAACATAAAAGTGATTAAGAAATACAGAAAAACAAATACGTTAATGAAATTTTTTTTTGTATAAACCTTTAAAATATGTCAAAAGTTACGTTATTTGACGACTAATACACTAATTAGATAAGGTGGTTTTTATTTCACCTTAATAAATTATGGAATTTTAAAGGATATTAAGATTATGGATTTGATTAAAGAGGCATTAGAGTTTGAACAAGAAAAAACGACTTTTAAAACCACGAGTGAAAGAATAGTTGCTTCAAGAAGAGCTAAAGATTTTATTTTAGGTTTAAACGAAATTTACAAAGAAAATAAAGACCCTAACATTATGGATATAATGAAGCGTCTAACAGTAATAAAACAAAAAATAGAGAAGCGCCTTAAAGGGCGACCCTCAGCCGCATAAATGAAAAAAATCGTAGTTATTGGAGGTAGCAAGGGCATAGGAAATGCAATTGTTAAAACATTGGTAAATGAAAATAATGTTATAAACATTAGTCGAACTAAGCCAGAGTTGGACCACCAAAATTTAGTTCATCACTCCTGTGATGTCTTAAATGATGAACTACCAGATTTAGATGAAGTTGATACACTTATTTATTGTCCAGGCAGCATCAATCTTAAGCCCATTTCTCGTTTAAAATTAGATGATTTCAGGAACGATTATGAGATTAATGTTATTGGCGCTGTAAAAACCATTCAAAAATACTTAAGTCCTTTAAAAAAGGGAAATACGCCTTCCATTCTTTTATTTAGTACTGTAGCTTCTAAATTAGGCATGCCTTTCCATGCTAGTGTAGCGGCTGCAAAATCTGGAGTTGAAGGCTTAACAAAATCGCTAGGTGCAGAATTGGCACCAACCATTCGGGTAAATGCGATTGCTCCCACTGTAACTGATACCGAATTGGCTTCCAAATTACTTCGCAACGAAAAAATGATTGAGAATATTACGGAACGCCATCCGTTAAAAAAATTCTTAAACCCAACAGAAGTTGCTGATATGGCAGCCTTTTTAACCTCTACAAAAGCAGCTTCAATTTCTGGCCAAGTTTTGGAAATGGATTGCGGGATTGTTAGTTTTAAAATATAAAAGATGAATCCTGTAAAAGTTTTTGCTCGTACTCTATTTTCTAAATCTGAGTTAGCTGTAAATGAAGTTTCAAGCATTTACGATATAAAAATTAATACGCTTCTAGGAAAACCGATAGACTTGTCGAGATACAAAGGCAAACACCTTTTGTTTGTTAATGTAGCCTCTAAATGTGGTTTTACACCTCAGTATAAAGCGTTACAGCAGCTACATGAAAATAATAACGCTAAAATACAAATTATAGGAGTGCCTTGTAATCAATTTGGAAAACAAGAGCCAGAAAATGCCAATAAGATTCAAGAATTTTGCAAGCGTAACTATGGAGTTTCGTTTTTAATTACTGAAAAAATAGAAGTTAAAGGGAAAAATGCGCACCCATTATACCAATGGTTAACTCAAAAACGTAAAAATGGCGTTCGCGATTCTTCAGTAAAATGGAATTTTCAAAAATACCTTATTAATAAGGAAGGGGCATTAGTGGACTATTATTTTTCAACAACAAGTCCCATTAGCCCCAAAATAACAAGACATTTAAAATGAATTTTGTTAAGTGGTTGATTTGTTTTTTGCTCATTAATTTTGGCGGACTAGCATTAGGGAGTTGGCTAATGAATAATGGGCCTAAAACAGCATGGTATCTTAGTTTAAATAAAGCGCCCTGGACCCCTCCGGGATGGGTGTTTGGTGCAGCATGGACATTAATAATGATTTGTTTTTCTATTTACCTTGCCTATCTATTTACTGAAATACCATCTTTAAAATTAAAAATAGTATTCGTTTGTCAAGTCGTACTAAATGTGATTTGGAATTACCTATTTTTCAACCTACATCAGGTTGCCGTTGCGCTCGTTTGCATTTTAGGATTAACAGGAGTTATTTTCTACTTCTTTTTTAGTTTTAAAACGCCCGCTAAAGCTGTAAAATTATTGTTATTGCCGTATATGATATGGCTTATTATTGCCTCGTCTTTAAATGCTTATGTTTTAATTTATAATTAATTTACATGAAAATATATAGACTACATAAAAAACAAAATTTACCCATAACTGTAGGTCAGGCTTGGGATTTTCTCTCTAATCCCAAAAATTTAAAGACCATAACTCCAGATTACATGGGGTTTAATATTCTTTCGGGAGCAGATAGACCCATGTTTCCTGGACAAATTATACAATATATAGTCACACCTGTTATGGGTATAAAAACGAAATGGGTTACCGAAATTACACATGTAAAGGACCACTCTTATTTTGTAGACGAACAACGGTTTGGGCCTTACGCACTTTGGCACCATAAACATTTTATTAATGACATTGAAAATGGCATTGAAATGGAAGATATTATAGATTATAAAATACCATTTGGTCTATTAGGTCAAATGGCGCATCCCATTTTAGTAAAACCAAAATTGGAAGAAATTTTTAATTATCGCACCAAAAAACTAGAAGAACTATTTGGTGTTTATTCAAAACAATAATCGAATTCTCATTTACTCTATAAATGCAAAAATTAAACGATTTCTTTTTTAGAAATCATAAAATGAAACAATGAGTAATAAAATAAATGTTTTTTGGTTTAGACGCGATTTAAGGCTAGAAGATAATCATGGTTTATTTGAGGCTTTACAAAGCGACAAACCAGTATTACCCATTTTTATTTTCGATGAAGATATTTTAAATGAATTGCCTAAAGATGATGCACGTGTCTCCTTTATATACGAGAATTTGCAACTCATGCAAAAAAAGCTTCAAAAAGAAAACAATACTAGCATTGCTATTTTTCATGGAAAACCAAAATCGGTGTTCAAACAGCTTATTGAAGACTACTCCTTAGACTCTGTTTTTACGAATCATGATTATGAACCTTATGCCCTATCCAGAGATAAAAGTATAGAAACCCTACTCGCTTCAAAAAATATCAATTTTAAAACCTATAAAGATCAAGTTGTTTTTGAACGCAATGAAATAGTAAAAAAAGATGGGACGCCCTATAAAGTATACACCCCTTACTCTCGTGTTTGGATAGATACTTTTAAAAGAGAAGGCATTAGATTTTATAATTCTGAAATGTTGTTAAAAAACACGTTCAAATTACCAAAAACACCTATGCTAAAGTTAAAAGACATCGGGTTTACTGAAGCGCAAGTAAAAATTGAGGATTATAAAGTAAGCACTACTTTAATTAATGAATATGAAGAAACCAGAAATTTTCCATCAAAAGAGAGTACCTCTAAACTAGGGTCGCATCTTCGTTTTGGAACAGTTAGCATAAGAAAAATAGTAAATAAAGCTGCTAAGCAACAAAATAACACTTTTCTGAAAGAACTCATATGGCGTGAATTCTTTATGCAAATTTTATGGCATTTCCCTCATACCTACAAAAATAGTTTCAAACCGCAATATGACAACATAAAATGGCGTAATAATAAATTAGAATTTGAAAAATGGTGCAATGGTGAAACTGGTTTCCCTTTAGTTGATGCAGGAATGCGGCAATTAAACGAAACGGGGTTTATGCATAATCGTGTTCGAATGTTAGTAGGCAGTTTTCTTTGCAAACACCTTTTAATTGATTGGCGCTGGGGTGAAGCATATTTTGCACTAAAACTTCATGATTACGAACTGTCTAGCAATATAGGAAACTGGCAATGGGTTGCCGGTTGCGGTGTTGATGCGGCCCCCTATTTTAGAATTTTTAATCCTACAACGCAAATTACTAAATTTGATAAACAACATGAATACCTAAAAAAATGGGTGCCAAATTTTCAAGAATTAACTTACCCGGCACCTATGGTCGATCATAAAATGGCTAGAGAGCGTTGTCTAAAAGTTTATAAAGACGCCATTAATAAATAAACTCATAATAAACTCATAATAGCCTCATAATAATCTCACACATAGGTGTATTATTAACATTCCGCGATACCTTTAAAATTCAAAATTTAATTGTTTTAATACAAAAGATTGCGATTGTTATAACCTGGAGGTTAAAAGAATAGCATACTTCCAGATAGTATTTTGATACAATACTTCAACTGTAATGATTCAAGGCGAATAAAATGTCGTAGAGCAATTGGTAAAGTAAGACTTTAAATTTTGTTCATTATAAATCATATATCAATTTAATTAATTCTGTTATGTTTAAAAATAAATTAACTCTTGTAATAGCACTCGTACCGTTTTTTATAACGGCGCAAGTAAGTTTTACAAATTCAAATTCCTTATTAGGAAACGATTTACTAACTAGCGGTGTCGCCATTGGTGTTGCCGATATGAATGCTGATGGACTAGACGATATTATAAGGTTTGATGGTGCCATTTTTCTAGAAATTGAATATCAAACTCAATCAGGGAATTTTACTCGTGCTGAAATAAATCCAGGCCAATTCCTATTCCCTTGGGCAGTATGCATCGCAGATGTGGATAGAAATGGTTTTAATGATATAGTTACTGGAGGGGAATACAATGATTTAAAATTATTGACTTCTAGAGATGGAAACGCATTCGATAGTACTACTTTAGATGGCAATGATATTTTTGTTCAAAATGTAAATTTCGTTGATATAAATAACGATGGAGATATTGATCTATTTGCCTGCCATGACGATGGCGTGTCTTCCCCATATAATAACAATAGTCAAGGAGGCTTAAATTATGACTTGTCTTTAATCAATGCCAGATCTACAATGCCTTCAAATAATTCAGGTAATTATGGAAGTATCTGGTCAGATTATGATAATGATGGCGATTTAGATTTGTACATCTCTAAATGTAGGATAGATGTTGATGACCCTATGGATGGAAGACGCCTTAACCTATTATTCCAAAATGATGGAAATGGTAACTTTACTGATGTCGCTCAAGCTGCTGGATTATTACCTCTGGGGCAATCTTGGGCCACTAGTTTTGAAGACATTGATAATGATGGCGATTTGGATGCTATGATTATTAATCATGACATATCAAGTGTTATTTATGAGAATAATGGCAATGGTACTTTTACTGATATTACAGCTGCAACTACCATAAGTAGTGAATTACGTTCTTTTGGTTACGGCATACAGGTAATTATGGAAGATTTTAATAATGATACTTTTGTAGATTTATTTTTAACGGCTATAGATGGAAATCATATTCTTTTTATTAATAATGGAGATAAAACGTTTACAGAGGTCCCCTCGCCATTCCCTACAGGCAACTTAACGATACAGAGTGCTGCGGCAGGAGACTTAAACAACGATGGTTTTATAGATATACTTGCTGGTTTTGCTGAAGATTTTAATTTCCCTTCTGATAACCCAGATATTCTTTTTTTAAACGATGGCAACAGTAATAACTGGAGTGAAATACGGTTACAAGGTATAGAAAGCAATATAAATGGTATTGGTGCAAGAATTGAAATTGAAGGCGCTTGGGGAAAACAAATTAGAGAGGTTAGAGCTGGAGAAAGTTATGGCACTATGAATTCTTTGATGACGCATTTTGGATTAGGCGCTCATACCGAAATCTCTAAAATAACGGTAAAATGGCCGTCTGGAATTGTTGATGAAGTTGCAAATCCAAACATTAATACATCTATTTTAATTATTGAGAAATCAACCTTAGACATTAAAGAATTTGATAAAAATAAATTTAAAATTTATCCAAATCCAGCATCAAATTCGATTAATATTGGCTTAAATGAAAAAATAAATTTAAAATCGGTCACCCTTTACGATGTATTAGGAAAGCAAATAGATGTCACTTTTAATGAAACAGATACTAATATTAATATCGATCTTTCTAAACTAGATAGTGGTCTTTATTTTGTGCATTTGCATGCCAACAAAACACAGTTTGTCCATAAAATTATTAAGCAATAAGACTTTTCATTTAAAACGAACTTAATGAATTAGAAACTGGCTGTCGTAAATTACGTTTTCAATTTAAAGTGCTTTTTATAACTCATCATTATTCGTTTTTTGTTAAATTAGAACCTCAAACTTAAATTTAAAAATTATGAATACAACAGAGGTAGCACAAAAATGGGCGCAAATGTGCCGCGAAGGCAAAAATTTAGAATGTGTTGAAGCATTATACGATGATCATGTAACCAGTAAAGAAATGCCCGGCTTTCCTGGTGAACTTGTACAAGGAAAACAAAACGTTTTAAATAAAAGTAAAGAATGGTTCGATAATGTGGCTGAGTTCCATTCTGGTGAAATAGGAGAACCCGTGGTTGCAGGAAACCACTTTACCAGCAAAATGAGTTTTGATGTTACTTTTAAAGATAGAGGCAGACAACAAATGGAAGAAGTTGGCGTATTTGAGGTTAAAAATGGAAAAATAACTAACGAGCAGTTTTTTTATGATATGGCATAATACTTTTTAACTTGAAAAAAACAATCCCCTTAGTTTTCTAGAAAACTAAGGGGATTGTTTTTTTAAAACCTACTCCAAGAGCAACAAAAATCCAGCTATTCTCTGGTAATTTTGGCGCCAATACGTTGTAAACGTTCTACAATATGTTGATAACCGCGATCTATCTGTTCTATATTGTGAATTACAGAAGTCCCTTTCGCAGACAGTGCCGCAATTAATAATGAAATCCCTGCTCTAATATCTGGAGAAACCATTGTCGTGGCTTTTAATTGGGATTTAAAATTATGCCCAATAACTGTTGCACGATGTGGATCGCAAAGAATAATCTTTGCACCCATATCTATTAATTTATCTACAAAGAACAAGCGGCTTTCAAACATTTTTTGATGCACTAAAACCTCACCTTTTGCTTGAGTAGCAATCACTAAAATAATACTTAATAAATCAGGCGTAAATCCTGGCCAAGGCGCATCTGCTATGGTTAGAATAGATCCATCAATATAATTTTGTATTTCATAGCCGTCTTTGTGTTCTGGAATATAAATATCATCGCCTACGCGCTCAAGAGTAATCCCTAACTTTCTAAAAACATCTGGAATTTGCCCTAAATCTTTCCAACTTACATTTTTAATGGTTAACTCACTTTTAGTCATTGCAGCCAAACCTATCCAACTCCCAATCTCAATCATATCTGGAAGCATTGTATGTTCGGTTCCTCCTAATTGATCAACCCCTTCAATAGTTAATAAATTAGAGCCTACACCAGAAATCTTTGCGCCCATTCTATTGAGCATCTTACATAATTGTTGTAAATAAGGTTCACAAGCCGCATTATATATCGTTGTGGTGCCTTCAGCTAAAACTGCAGCCATAACAATATTTGCTGTTCCTGTTACTGAGGCTTCATCTAAAAGCATGTTGGTGCCTTTTAACTTTTTAGCTTCAACACCATAAAAATAATCTTCCCGATTATATCTAAATTTAGCACCTAAATTTATAAAACCTTCAAAATGAGTATCTAATCTACGGCGTCCTATTTTATCACCTCCTGGTTTTGGTATATACCCTTTTCCAAAACGTGCCAAAAGTGGCCCAACAATCATAATAGATCCTCGTAAACCACGTCCTTCTTCTTTAAATTTTGCAGACTCTAAATAATCTAAATTTAATTTATCTGCTTTAAAAGTATAGGTACCTTCATTTTTTTTGATGGCTTTAACTCCTAAATTTTGAAGAAGTGTTATTAGCTTATTTACATCTATAATATTTGGGATATTATTTATAGTAATTGTCTCTGAAGAAAGTAAAACTGCGCATAAAATTTGTAAGGCTTCATTTTTCGCACCTTGAGGTTGTATTTCTCCTTTTAGTTGATAACCGCCTTCTATTTTAAATGTTCCCATATAAGCTTCTAGTAGCGTTTTCTATTTCGATTAGAATTATTATTTTTCTTTTTATTTTTTGAATTATTATTGTTAGAGTACTTTTTCTTACTATTACTGCGCATAAGGCTAGTTGCATCTGTTAATTCTTCGTCTATATTCTTTAAGTTGATTTTGCCACCGCTCAACTCGAATAAATGTTCAAAAATTACAGCATCTTCAACAGTATCTTTATTCCAATTTAAAAAACATTTTTTCATATGGTTGGCTATAGTAAATACTAAAGCCTCTTTCATTTCTCCCTCTTCCCATGTATTTGCGACATCAATCATCGTTTTTATATTATTTCCATAAAAACGATATTTAGGAAAATTTTGAGGATAATCTAAAGGCTCTGGACGCTCTTCTAACACTTCTTTAGAAGGCTTGTCAAAAGGAGAATCGGCATCCAATTCAAATTTAGACATTATAAAAAGCTGATCCCATAACTTATGTTGAAAATCTGGAACGTCTCTTAAATGGGGCTGCATGTTCCCCATAACAGCTATTATGGCTTTAGCCAGCTTATTTCTTTCTTCTTTTGTTTCTCGCGCTTTTGCATAATTAATCATTTTTTGCATATGCCTCCCATATTCAGGGATAATTAAATGCTCACGCTCAGTATTGTACTCTATGTCGTCTATCAAAATAAAATGTGTGTAGAATTAAATAAATGCCTCGAAGTTTCAATGGCAGCACAAAATACAAAAAAGAAATTAAAGACTAATCACTCCCTTAATATTTTCAGAAACTTCTTTATACTTTTCTATAACAGAATCTGGGTCTTTCATAGAAACATTAATAGATATGCTTGTGTATTTTCCATTACTAGATTCTTTTGTTTTAATAACCGCTCCCATATTATCAAAAATAGCCTCTAACTGCTGTATCTTTTTAATACTAGAAATTACTATAAATTTATATAAATATATAGATGGCCATGAAGAAGTATCGTATAATTGTGATCGTAATTTGGAATAAAATTCTTCAGGATCTGGTTTATCTCTCATAACTATATTAAATCGATTACAAATATAGGTTTTACTTTGCATTTTTTATTCCTAATTTTAATGCCAGATTTTATCATAACAATCGTATTGGCTTTATAATTACATTTAAGCTTTTAGATTTAAGCAAAAAGGATCTTATAGAAATTTGACTATTTTTTGAATGACATAAGCTACTCAATGAAAAAAAATAAAATTTAGTTACAGTAGGGCTATTTTTTTCAGCAAATTAAAACCGTTTAAATAGGTTCTTTTTTTTAGTCGAAAATGAATTTTAGTCATTTCATAGCGCAAGGAAAAAATTATGATGAGTTCGAGTTGGAATATTTAAGTATCACTTTTAAAAAAAAGTTATTGAACACAAAAAAAGTAGTCATTACTGGGGGACCAGGGACTGGAAAATCCTCGATAATTAATGAATTAAAAAAGCGAGGGCATACTTGTTTTGAGGAAATTTCTAGACAAATTATTCTCAATGCACGCCAGGAGGGCATCGATCAGCTTTTTATAACAAACCCATTATTGTTTAGTGAGTTATTGCTAAAAGGTAGAATTGATCAATTTACCGAATCTAATAATAGCCAAACTGAATTTGTTTTTCTAGATCGTGGCATCCCCGATATTATTGCTTATATGAATTATATAGGAGATACTTACCCAGAAAATTTTGTGGTTTCTTGTAAAGAAAATGTTTATGATCATGTATTTATTTTAGAACCTTGGCAAGAAATTTATAAAAAAGACAATGAACGTTATGAATCTTTTGAACAAGCAGTTAACATTCATCATAAATTATTAGACACTTATCATAAATTCGATTACGACATGTTTAATGTCCCTTTTGCTAATATTGAAGAACGAGCAAATCACATTATAAATACACTAAAAACTATTTAATGCCGCATCCAATAAACATATTAGAACGTTATTGGAATTTCACTAGTTTTAGACCGCTACAAGAAGACATTATTAATAGTGTTTTAAATGGTGAGGATACTTTTGCACTGCTCCCTACTGGAGGCGGAAAATCGATGTGCTTTCAAATTCCCGCTATAGTAAAAGAGGGTATTTGTATTGTTGTATCACCTTTAGTTGCCTTAATGAAAAATCAAGTCTCCGTATTGCAAAATAAAGGCATAAAAGCGATGGCACTTACTAGCGGAATTTCTTATAATGAATTAGATACATTATTAGATAACTGCATTTATGGCAATTACAAATTCCTATATCTTTCGCCAGAACGCTTACAGCAAGATATTGTGCAACAGCGCATTAAACAAATGAATGTGAATTTAATTGCTGTAGATGAAGCCCATTGTATTTCGCAATGGGGAAACGATTTTAGACCCGCTTACAAAAATATTGTTATTTTGAGACAGCTTCATCCTCAAACTAACATTATAGCGCTTACTGCTTCAGCGACGCCAAATGTGATTGAAGACATTATCACAGAATTAGATTGTATAAAACCAACTATTTTTAAACAATCTTTTGCTAGAAAAAATTTGGCTTACATGACTTTCCATGAAGAAGACAAACGTTATAAATTAGAAGCCATTCTTAAAAAGAATAAAGCCTCATCTATAATATATGTGAGAAGCAGAAAAGCTACAGTTGATATAAGTAATTTTTTAATTAATAACGGATTTCAATCTACTTTTTATCATGGAGGACTGTCTAATACTGAAAAAGAAACGCGCTTAGAAGCTTGGCTTAAAAATGATTTTAAGATCATGGTGGCGACAAATGCGTTTGGTATGGGAATTGACAAACCCGATGTAAAAACAGTTATTCACCTAAATTTACCAGATAGTATTGAAAGTTATTTTCAAGAAGCGGGCAGAGCTGGGAGAGATGGAAATAAAGCTTTTGCAGTGATTTTAAAAAACAAAAATGATGAAGTGCTCGTTAAAAATCAATTTTTAAATGTATTGCCAACAGTAGATTATATTAAAAAAATATACAAAAGATTAAATAATTATTTTCAAATATCCTATGGCGAAGGGGAATACCAAACTTTTTCTTTCAACTTCAATACGTTTTGTAAAACCTATAAATTTAACTCTGTACTAACTTACAATACATTACAGATATTAGAAAGAACAGGCGTTATAATACTAAATAAGCAATTTAATAACAAAACAAAAATTCAATTTATAATTAGTAATAATGCCTTATTTAAGTATTTAGAAAACAATAGTAATTTAAGTACTATCGTAAAAACAATATTAAGAACTTATGGCGGTATTTTTGAACAAAGTATTAAAATAAACACTGTATTGATAGCAGAAAAAGCATCGGTAACTGAAGCACATTTAATCACCATGCTAGATAAGTTATATCATGAAAAAATAATCGATTTTTCTCACTCCAAAACCGATGCAGAAATCACCTTTATTGTGCCTCGAGAAGATGATAAAACAATTAACAGAGTGGCGCATATTATAAAACAACAAATCCAGTTAAGGCATCGTCAGGTAGCTAGTGTTTTAAGCTATATAAATAATGATAAGGTCTGCAAGAGCAAACAACTCCTATCCTATTTTGGGGATCAGGAAACTGAAAATTGTGGTATTTGCTCGGTGTGTATTAATTTAAATCCCGTGGCTATTGATGATCTTACTGTAAAAAAAGAAATTATCGCGTGTTTAGAAAGAGGCGCCCAAAGTTCTAGAGGGATCATAAACCAATTATCGCGTTCTGAAAAAAGTATCTTAAATGCACTACAGGAATTATTAGAATGTAATGTGATAAGCATTACTAAGAAAAACACTTACAAATTAACACACATATAAATGAGAGATTTAAGAATTGTATTTATGGGTACTCCAGATTTTGCAGTTACCATATTAAAGACATTAGTTGATAAAAAATATAATATTGTTGGTGTTATTACTGCTCCAGATAAACCCGCAGGTAGAGGTAGGAAATTAAATGAATCTGCTGTAAAGCGTTATGCTAATTCTCAAGACCTTAATATTCTGCAACCTACAAATTTAAAAGAGAGTCGCTTTAATGAACAATTAAAATCACTTGGTGCCAACTTACAAATTGTTGTCGCTTTTAGAATGTTACCTAAAGTAGTCTGGCAAATGCCAAAGTATGGAACATTTAATCTTCATGCCTCGTTATTGCCCGATTACAGGGGTGCTGCTCCCATTAACTGGGCAATTATAAATGGAGAAACAAAAACTGGGGTTTCTACTTTCTTTATTGATGAAAAAATCGATACTGGTAAAATGATATTGCAAGAAGAAACAGAAATTACAAAGGATGAAAATGCTGGGGATTTACATGACAAACTAATGCATCTTGGTAGTCATTTAGTTGTAAAGACTGTAGAAGAAATTAAAAAGGGAAATGTAAAAACAACACCACAACCTAATCACTTAAAAATAAATACCGCCTATAAATTAAACAGAGACAATTGTAAAATAGATTGGTCGCAACCCTTAGACTCCATTTATAATTTAATTCGTGGTTTAAGTCCTTACCCTTCTGCCTGGTCTGTACTCTGTAATAATGATGAAAAACTTGATGTTAAAATTTACAGTTCTGAAAAAGTAGTAGAAACACATTCTTATAGCTTAGGAAAAGTAATTTTATCTAAAAAAGAAATGAAAGTTGCCGTTAAAGACGGTTTTATAAAAATTCTAGAAATTAAGCTTCCTGGAAAACGAACTATGGATATAAAATCCCTTTTAAATGGCTATCATTTTAAAAATGAAGTTAAAATGCTGTAAAGCCCTATCATTGCTCATATTCTTACAATTTGCTAAAAAAAGTGTTTCTTTATTAACAAATGCCTCAAGTTATCAACAATATATGGTATTTCCCTTGCTATTACTTGCATAGAAGCATAATCCGTATAAATTTGTAAGAGGATTAGACAATTATGTTTAACCGCAATACATTAATAATTAAATTAAAAATTATGAACAAAACAGATTTAATCGATCGTATGGCAGAACATGCTGGAATTACTAAAGCAGCTTCTAAAAAAGCTTTAGAATGTGCATTAGTAGAAATTGAAGGCGCTTTACAAAAGGGGAACAGAGTTTCTTTAGTAGGTTTTGGATCTTGGTCAGTATCTAAAAGAGCTGCAAGAGATGGAAGAAACCCTCAGACTGGAAAAACAATCAAGATAAAAGCTAAAAACGTAGTTAAGTTTAAAGCTGGATCTGATTTAGCAGGTGCAGTAAACTAATATTTACTTCATATAATTTATCAAGAGCCTTCTTTCTGAGAAGGCTTTTTTAGCTTTATGTATATGAATATTTGTTTTTTAACAAAAAAAACCTAAATTTAATATTATAAATGCATGTATAATGAGTCTAATTAAACCAAAAAAAGGTGATTTATTAATAGCAGAACCATCAATAATAGGAGATCTTTCTTTTAACCGTTCCATTGTATTATTAACAGATCATTCTAACAAAGGGTCTATTGGTTTTATTTTAAACAAACCTCTAGAATACACTATAAGTGATCTTGTACCAGAAATAGATGCCCCCTTTAAAGTCTATAATGGTGGGCCAGTAGAACAGGATAACCTCTACTTTATTCACAAAATCCCAAATCTTATACCCAATAGTATAGAAATTTCATTAGGAATATATTGGGGAGGCGATTTTACCAAAGTGGCAAGATTGATAACAGAAAAAAAAATTAATGAAAAAGATATTAAATTTTTTCTAGGATATTCTGGTTGGGACATTAACCAATTAGAAAGTGAGTTAAAAACCCAATCTTGGGTGGTTACAAAAAACATTTATAAGAAGGAAATCATAGAAAAAGATTATGAATTTTTCTGGAAAGAAAAAATGCTCGAGCTTGGTGGAAACTATAGCATATGGTCTAACGCTCCCGAAAACCCTACTTATAATTAAAGAGTCCCCTTGAATTCATAAAAGTAAGACGCGATTTTTTCATTTCTATTTCAAATAAAACGCGACCAAATTTATTCCTGATTTTTCTCCCCGTTTAAAAAATATTTTTTTCTTTAATAACGAGAGTTCGACATAAAAAAATTTAGGTCAGCCAGAGTAATTTTCGATAGAAAATGGTATCGAAGACCAATAAATTTTCAATCATAAGCCTAATTCGATATCATTTTTCTTCGTTTCACTTTGAAAAATCACTCAATTTGACGGCTTTTTAATTCTAAATTCTTAGATCCAACTCACGTTTAATAGTAAACCTTAAAAATATCCGTTTTAATTTAAGACTGCTTAATTTTTACATTAAGTTGATTAACAAGCGCTGTTGCAATTGTATTTACGTACGTTTTTTTTCTATACTTAGTAACGGATTGTATTCCTTTAATCACATTAGTGACAAATAATTCATCAGCTTTTTGTAATTCGAAGGGAGAGATAGATGCTTCTTCAAAATCATAATCAGGCGACTTTTCAATTAACTCAATTATTTGCTTCCGCATCACTCCTTTTAAGCATCCTTCATTTAAAGATGGTGTCTTTATTGTATTTCCTTTTACTAAAAATAAATTTCCATTAAGCGCTTCAACAACATTTTTATTGGTGTTAAGTAAGAAACAATTCTCTAAATCATTTTCACTTGCAAAAATACTCCCAACAACGTTTATAATTTTATTATTAGTTTTTAATGTCGATAATAAGCTAGGAGACAGATAGAAGTCCTTAAACAAATCGACTTCATATTTATCAAAATTATTGGTATAGGCCGAACTGGATAACGGTTTTACTGAAATAAGATAGTTTATTGAATGATCATTGGGAGTATAAAGACCACCTTCTACTCTATTTATCATTACTTTAACTCTAACAGCATCAGAAGAATCGAATGATTTTGAAGCATCTAATAACCTAAAAATTTCTGCCTCAAGATATTCCATGGTAAAATTCATTGGAATCTCCATACGCAATATGCGCATAGAGGCCATTAGTCTAAAATAGTGATCTTCCCAAAACAAAATCTTTCCATCGAGGACTTTTATGGTTTCAAATAAAGCATCTCCATATTCATACCCTCTATTATTAGATAAAATAACAGTCTGGTCTTTAACTATTTTTCCATTATTATTTAGCATAAAAAAAGTTCTGAATTTCTCCAGAACAAATAACATTATGTTTGTATTGCTTATACCGAGCCAAGAACTTGTTTTAAATCAGAAATTTGATTTTCCCAAAACATTTTTGCTTCATCCATTTCATCTTCTTCAGAAAAATCAGTAATCATTATAGAAACATCTTTGGTTATTTCATCGACTTGGATTCTAATTTCAAAAAAATAAGGACTATCATCATCTGCAGACCATTTAAACTTAATGCGCTCTCCACTTTTCTTTGTCACTAATTTAGCATGTTCTTCTGTACCATCCCAAATAAATTTATATAATTCGCCTCTAGAGTTTACATTATCTGCAAACCACTCAGACAATCCAGAAGGTGTAGAGATATATTGGTATAGCAATTGTGGGGACGCATGAATTGGAAATTCTAATTCATATTTAACTTTCTCTTCCATTAATTATTTTTAATTTTTAAAAGCTCAATATATACATTAATTAGTTTCTAAAAAAATTATACCAACAAACAATAAAAAAAATAAGTTTCATATTATTTTACAAGATTTAAACAAAAAACCGCTAAAAGAAAACAAGAAAAAAAATAGCTACATACATTTAAAACCTTACAAATAATTGGTATTAGTTTTTGTTAATTTATTAATTATGGATAAAATTCAATCTGTCCCCTTTTAAAATAGTATCTTAGCGCGTCAATTTAAAAAAAATACCTAAATAAATGAGAACAGAACAACATCATAAAGGGTGGAACGAAATAAAAACTAACGACTCATGGGCCTTATTTAAAATAATGGGAGAATTTGTTAATGGGTTTGAAAAAATGAGTCAGATTGGCCCTTGCGTCTCTATTTTTGGATCAGCAAGAACAAAGCCAAATAACAAATATTATAAACTCGCTGTAAAAGTAGCTTCTAAAATTGTGGAACACGGTTATGGTGTTATTACTGGCGGTGGTCCAGGGATAATGGAAGCAGGAAATAAAGGCGCAAGTATTGCAGGAGGAACATCGGTTGGCTTAAATATCGATTTACCTTTCGAACAGCACGATAATCCCTACATTGATAGCGACAAAAGCTTGGATTTTGATTACTTCTTTGTAAGAAAAGTAATGTTTGTTAAATATTCTCAAGGGTTTGTGGTAATGCCTGGCGGGTTTGGAACTTTAGACGAGTTGTTTGAGGCCATTACCCTTATTCAAACCCATAAAATTGAAAAATTCCCTATTATTCTGGTCGGTACCGAATTCTGGGAGGGTATTATGGATTGGATAAAAAACACCCTTTTAGATAAGTTTGAAAACATTAGCCCGAAAGATTTAGATCTTATTCATTTGGTTGACGACGAAAACGAAGTCCTCGCTATTTTAGATGCTTTTTATAAGAAATTTGATTTAAGTCCTAATTTCTAAAAAACGAAAAATTTAGTGCAATTCGTTTTTATAACCCTATAAAAACAGCTAATGCATAATTATGGTAACGTTAATTTATTATTAGAGTCCCTTAATGTTACAAAAATGAAATTATCTAATGGAAATTAATGAATAATGAACTAATTAATATGTTAAAACCCTTGTTTTCTGCTATTATAGCGGCTAATGATGGTTATACAAATGTTAATACGCTGTCATTATCTAATAGTTTGTATTATATTTCGACTAAGATCTAAAATGTTTAACCTTTAAAGTTTGTTAAGATAAATTGAACCTTCGTTTTTTTAACTTCATTATATGTATTTCCTTTTCCTTTGTTGCAATTTCACAGAACGCAATTTCTGTAAATGCAAGT
>CALDCO010000100.1 GCA_937937185.1 uncultured Flavobacteriaceae bacterium | reverse complement strand
GATGAATGGATTACTCTAGCAGAAAAACAATCTGTTGGTTGGTGGATAACTAGTGCCCTAGAAAGTAATGTGGGCTTAAATGCTATTGCACAATATACTTATTTAAAGCAAAACCCAATGCCACAAGGTCTTGGTACTGGAGGGTTGTTTACTAATAATTTCGATTCGCCTTTACGAGTTAAAAATGGTAAATTGCATCATGATAAAAAAAATAACTGGAGATTTAATTTATAGCCTATGTTTATAGCACAAGCATTTAATTACCAACATGACTTTTGGAGATACTTATTAGGATCTTTTCTTGTTTTTATTGCCACTTCAATAGGTCAAGTACCGTTTGTAATAGCTGCTTTTGTGGCGGTTGCTAAAAATGGAGAAGACTTAACGGCGTTAGATCAAAGTAAAATGCTAGGTGTTTTAGAGCCTAATCTAAACCTTTTTCTGCTATTGCTTTCATTTGCTGTAGGTTTGATTGGTCTTTTTATTATTATCAAAACGATACATAAGCAAACTATAAAATCGATAACCACTTCAAGACCTAAAATAGATTGGAAGCGCATTTGGTTTGCCTTTTTTTTATGGGGAATTCTTTCATCGGCTTTAATTTTTATAGATTATTATGCGAACCCTGAGCATTATGTGAATAACTTCAAATTAAATCGTTTTTTAATTCTTGCCATCATAGCTATTCTTTTAGTGCCCTTACAGACCAGTTTAGAAGAGTATCTATTTAGAGGGTATTTAATGCAAGGTTTTGGAATATTAGCTAGAAATCGTTGGTTTCCGTTATTATTAACCTCATTAATTTTTGGTGTATTACACATTGCAAATCCTGAAGTAGAAAAACTGGGGTATTCTATTATGGTGTACTATATAGGCACAGGATTGTTTTTAGGGGTCATTACCTTAATGGATGAAGGGCTAGAATTAGCCTTGGGCTTTCATGCAGCAAATAATTTATTTACCGCACTTTTAGTCACAACAGATTGGACCGTTTTTCAAACACATTCTGTTTTTAAAGACGTTTCAGAGCCCACTTTAGAATTTATAGATATTGTATTACCAGTATTTATTATATTTCCCATTCTTATTTTTATTTTTGGGAAAGTCTACAAATGGAACAATTGGAAAGACAAATTATTTGGTACAATAGAAGAACCGCCTAAGGAAGATTATAAAATTATTGGTAGTGATCACCCCACATTATAATATGCTTCACCACGCATTTAAGTTAAATGGCCAGTCATTTAATGAACAAACATTAAAATCTGTCGCTCATGATTTTATAAACAGAGGTACTGAATTTGAGAGCGATATAGGGCAGTTTTTATTAGACTGGTTAAATAATAAAGCAACCATTGTTGTAACGACCTCAGGATCTACTGGAAAGCCCAAACCCATTAAATTAAGTAAAATGGCCATGGTAAATTCTGCCATTGCTACAGGAACGTTTTTTAGCCTTCAAGCGAAAAGTAAAGCCCTATTGTGTTTGCCTGCGAAATATATTGCAGGAAAAATGATGCTTGTCCGCGCTTTGGTCTTGGGACTAGAAATTGATTGTGTTGCTCCAGCCTCCAAAATAGTGTTAAAAGCGCATTCTAATTATACCTTTGCTGCCATGGTTCCGCTACAAGTTCAAAATAGTTTAGAGGTCTTAACGGCCATTAAAATACTTATTATTGGTGGTGCTGCCGTATCACCAAATTTAATTGCTTCGTTTAAAAATATAAAGACAGCAGTATACGAAACTTATGGAATGACCGAAACGATTACGCACATCGCGTTAAAAAAACTCAATCATTTTGATGAAGCAGAAAGTCATTCGACTTCATCCTTTAATACATTACCTAACGTGTCTGTAAGTCAAGATCACCGAATGTGTTTAGTCATAGAAGCACCTAAATTAAGTAAGGAAAAAATTATTACTAATGATGTTGTAAATTTGCATTCGATTACGCAATTTGAATGGCTAGGACGTTATGATAATATGATTAATTCGGGAGGTATAAAAATAAATCCAGAACAGATAGAAAAGAAATTAAAAACCGTAATTAAAGAACGATTCTTTATTGCGTCAAAAAAAGATAAGTTATTAGGAGAAAAATTACTATTAATTATTGAAACTGATGATGAAACTATAGAAAAAACGATTTCAAATAAATTAAAGACCATTTCTTATCTAAATAAATATGAAATCCCTAAAACAATTATTCCTATTAAACAGTTTAAAGAAACCAATACAGGTAAAATTAAACGAAAAGCGACCTTAATGCTTATAAAAAGTTAAATACATTGTAACAATTGTAGTAATAGTGCTACAAACAAAAAAAAAGATCATGAATTTTATTAAACGCGTATTATCCACTGTAACTGGAATTTTTGTATTCCTATTTATTTGTCTTTTTCTACTTATAATTATAGGAATGGTCATTGGATCTTCCTCTAAAAACGAAGTGGTGGTGAAAGATAATTCTGTACTCGATTTAAAATTAAATTTCCCTATAGAAGACCACCAAGCCAAAACGGTTTTTAAAGATTACCCTTTTCTAGACGACAATGATAAAAACGGGTTATTTAATATTATCGATGCCATTCATTACGCGGCAAATGATACTAAAATTAAAGGCATTTCTATAGATAACAATATCATAATGGCAGGAGTATCGCAAATTAAAGCCATGCGAGACGCCTTACTAAAGTTTAAAGCTTCTGGCAAGTTTATTGTCTCCTATGGCGATATTTATACGCAAAAGGACTACTATTTAAATTCGATAGCCGATACCATTTACATGAATCCTGTTGGAGTAATGGAATTTAAAGGGTTGTCTACCGAACGCTTGTACTACAAGGATTTTCAAGAGAAATCTGGACTTAAAATGGAAGTGGTTAAAGTGGGTAAATATAAAAGTGCAGTAGAGCCTTATCTTGAAAATGAGATGAGTGATAATAATAGAGAGCAAATTACAGTGTATTTAAATGGTTTGTGGACTGAAATGAAAAATGAAATTTCGGCAAGTAGAAACATCCCTGTTGAAGAATTAAACTCGATAGCCGATAGCCTTTTAGGCAGAACCGCAGACCTAGCGAAAGCTTCAAGGCTAATTGATCGTATTGCTTATCACGACGAATACATCGCGTCCATGAAGACTGCTTTAGGCGTTTCGCCCGATAAAAAACTAAACTTAATTAAAGTCGCAGATTATAGTAATTATGCTTATGGTAAAAAACTAACAAAAACGAGCAAGAACAAAATTGCAGTTATTTATGCTGAAGGCCAAATTATTTATGGAGAAGGCGATGAGAATAATATAGGGCAGGGTATTATAAATAAGGCCTTGAAAAAAGCTCGAAAGGACGATAAAATAAAAGCCATCGTTTTGCGCATTAATTCTCCTGGCGGAAATGCTCTGGCTAGTGAGTTAATTTGGAGAGAAATAGAGCTCACTAAAAAAGTAAAGCCTGTTATTGTTTCTATGGGAGATGTCGCTGCTTCAGGAGGCTATTATATAGCTTGTAATGCCGATAAAATTTTTGCTGAAGCCACAACAATTACAGGAAGCATAGGGGTTTTTGGAGTATTACCAAATGGCAAAGCACTTGCCGATAAAATGGGAATTAATGCCGAGCAAGTCATTACCAATAAAAACGCTTTGACCTATAGTTTTTTTGAACCTTTAAACGAAAACCAACGCCAATTTATTCAAGAGGGTATAATTAATGTTTATGAGTTGTTTACCCAGCGTGTTGCAGATGGGCGACCGGGTTTAGATCAAGATGGCGTAAAAGCAATTGGGCAAGGGCGTGTATGGACTGGGAAGGATGCTCTTAACAATGGCCTAGTAGATGAATTAGGTGGTCTTGACGATGCCCTTAAATATGCAGCCAAAGTTGCCGAAATAGAAGATTATAAAATTAAAGAATATCCTGTAATAGAGAAAGACCTTGAAGAAATGTTACAACAATTTGGAATGATACAATCTAAAGAAGCACTATTACAAGAAGAATTAGGCCTTGAAAACTACAAGATTCTCAAGGAAATAAAAAACATGACGCAACAAAAAGGAGTGCAATTATTATTTCCTTTCGATGTAGAGATTAAATAATATAAACCTGTCAGGTTTTAGAAACCTGACAGGTCTATTTTATCATATTCCTAACTTGTCCAAATTAGTGCGGTAGGCTCAATTTGGCTATAATTTTCTGCAATTCTATAGGTACAGGGACACGCATTGTAATTTTCTTTTTGTTTATTTGATTGGTGGATTCATAATAACGCTGTCGTCTATGTTGAATACCAAAATACGTCTTCAGTAATGCAATAGAGGGAAGTTTTGAAGCAGGTTCAATAATACGTATCAAAGCTAAATCATTGAGTAAGGTATACTATTACTCAGGTTGCAATTATTATTTCCTTTCGATGTAGAGATTAAATAAAATAGACCTGTCAGGTTTTAAAAACCTGACAGGTCTATTTTTATCATATTTCTAACTTGTCCGAATTAGTGCGATAGGCTCAATTTGGCTATGATTTTCAAGGCTTAACCAGAACTTTTTGCAGTACTATATATCAGAGTATGAAATTACCAACCTTATGCATTTGTGACATCCCTACGCAACATTTAGTTTATTAATTAGATTCGGTAGAATCTGCATCTAAATAATTGGGAACACCATCGCCATCTGTGTCATCGTTTGTTGGGTCGCCATCGCCATCTTTATCGTTTGTAAAATTGCCATCGCCATCACTATCTACCTCTGGATCAATATCTTCTAAATCTTCATTTATAGTTAATACGCCATCATTGTCGTCGTCACTGTCTGCGAAATTAGGAATCCCATCACCATCAGTATCGTCATTAAACCCGTTTCCATCACCAGTCATTGCACCGTTTCCATCAGACAGGTCTTCTAGATGAGAAGGAATCCCATCTTGATCAAAATCTGTATCCAGGCGATCAATTAAACTAAGCGAAAATATTATTGGAGCATAGAGCCCAATTCCAGAACCAATAGGTGGACTGGCAAAATAGCCCAGCCCCGAAGGAATAAATACGGCACCAATACCATGACCGCTAAAAGTATCAACTCCATCTGGAGCTGTAGTTACTCCAGTAGAGGTCTTAAACTCTAATAAACCTTCTCTAAAACCTGTAACAACTCCTCCTATTTGCCCTATTGTTGTTAAATTAAAATTTATAGGGGTTACAGCACTATCAAAAACAGCCTTATCGGTTAAGGTGCCATTATAGGTCACTATAGCTCTGTCTAGCGCATGTAATTTATCTCCTTTCCCTTCTCTTAATTTAAGGAAATATAATTTATAGTTTATATCGCCTTGTTCTACGATTTTAAAATTTAAAACCCCCATCATTCCATCACCTCCAGACATTTCACTAATTGGTATTCTGTCTTGTGTTCCATTTTCGGCCGATATGGTATCCATTCGCACCACAAAATCGTCGTTTTCGGGGGCATCGATGTCTTGGAAATTAAACTCGTCGTAATTAAAAAAATGCGTCTCTAAATAGGTTTCTATTTCTTCAAGGTTTTCTTGATAAACCTCGGCTTCATCTCTTAGAGGTACCAAATCAATCTCAGTATCATCCGGTTTGCAAGAAGTCATCACAAAAAATAACGACAAAACGCTAAGTGTAAAATTTTTAATGTTCATTATTGCTTATTTTTACGCAAGATAGCTTTAAATTAATATTTGTACAATATCATTAACGTCAATTTTAGATAATTAATTATGCGAATAGATAAGTATTTATGGTGTGTGAGACAATATAAGACAAGAAATATGGCTACGATTGCTTGTAAAAAAGGGCAGGTAAAAGTAAATGGGGATACTGTGAAGCCAAGTCGAGAAATTTATGTTAGCGATAAAATAGAATTACGCAAAAATCAAATTAATTACTCTCTAACAGTATTAGATGTTCCTCCAAGTCGAGTTGGTGCGAAGTTAGTTGATATTTATAGAGTTGATACCACCCCAAAATCTGCTTTTGAAGCTCAAGAGTTTCTTAAATTTGCAAAAGAGCATTATAGAAAAAAAGGGACGGGACGCCCTACAAAAAAAGACAGAAGAGATTTAGACGATATTCATAAAGAAAATGAAAATAACTTATGAGCTTACTTTTACTTCGTTATATTTGAATAAAGATTTTAATGATAATGGCATCACAAACAATATTAACTAAAACTGATATCACTAACAAATTGAGGCGAATTGCTTTTCAGATTTACGAGAATAATATTGAAGAATCTGAAGTGATTTTAGCCGGCATTGATAAAAACGGTTACATATTAGCCAAAAAACTAAAAGTGATCCTTAACAAAATAGCACCGTTAGAAATTATCTTATGTAAGGTAAGTGTGGATAAAAAAAGTCCTCAAGGCGAAATTAAAACGTCGATAAGCAGCAAAGATTATACGAACAAATCTATTGTTTTGATAGATGATGTTTTGCATTCTGGAACCACACTAATATATGGGGTTAAACATTTTTTAGAGGTGCCCTTAAAACAATTTAAAACTGCCGTATTAGTAAATAGAAATCATAAAAAATATCCCATTAAAGCAGATTTTAAAGGCATTTCACTGTCTACTTCATTGCAAGAACACGTTCAAGTTGTTCTAGACCATGAGAAAATGGAGGCTTTTTTAAAATAGTTCAATAATAATTTCTTCTAAGATTTCTGATACGTCGCGATCTGCATTTATTATGAAGTTCGCTTTATTATAAAATTGACTGCGTTCGAATAAATGTTTGCCTATAAATTCTTGCAATTCTTCATCGCGCTCTAAATGAGCAATTAATGGGCGTTTAGATGTTTCACCATTTAAACGATTTGCTATTGTTTTAATAGAAACTCTTAAATAGACACTATGCGCATTAATAGTATCTTTAATTAACTCCATATTATCATAATAACATGGCGTACCACCACCTGTAGCAACAACTAATTGCACATTCTTTTCTAGTAATTCACTTAAATAAAAACGTTCTTTTTTTCTAAAATATAATTCCCCTTTATTCTTAAATATATTAGTAATACTTTGCTGCTCTTTTTCTTCGATATAGAGGTCTAAGTCTACAAACAAATAACCTAAAGTTTTAGCGAGATTAACGCCTACAAAGGATTTTCCCGAAGCCATGTAACCAATAAGAATTATTTTTTTATTCACCTTAAAAACTGATTTTTAAAAACATATCATTTCGTTGCGCAAAAAAACGAAAATTTATTATAAAATAGCATTGTATTATTAATTAAAGATTATATATTTGCACCCTCAAAAGAATGAGACCTGGTAGCTCAGTTGGTAGAGCATCTCCCTTTTAAGGAGAGGGTCCTGGGTTCGAGCCCCAGCCAGGTCACTAA
>CALDCO010000099.1 GCA_937937185.1 uncultured Flavobacteriaceae bacterium | reverse complement strand
AAAAATTAAAAAGAGGCCTTAACACTCATTCCAAATCGCCTAGAACTAGGCCCATTTAAGAAATCAAACCCTCTACCATTACCAATACCCGTTCCAGCAACATTGGGATCAAAATTTGCCGCCTCTGGAGTGTTGTATGCGTCATACCATAAATTAAACCCACTAGCCGTGAAAGATAACGAACCAAATGGGGTTTTATCTAAATATTTTTTAGGAAACGAATACCCAAAAGAGAGCTCTTGTAAACGAATTACAGAAGCATCATAAATTTGCAATTCGTTAGGACCGAATAACACATTTGTAAAATAATAGGTTGAGTTATTGATCTGTGTTTGGTTTGGATTAGTCGTGCCTTGTTGAACGCCGGGTAAAATAAAAGTATTTCTTCTGTCTTCTACAATTAACCCCCGCCCTAATAAGGTTGAAATGGTTGAAGAATAGACATCGCCACCGACAGTGTGGTTTATTTGAAAGCCTAAATTCCAATTTTTATAAGATAAACTATTAGAATAATTCATCACAAAATCAGGATTAGGGTTTCCAATAATGGGTGTAATAGAACGCCCATCATCAAGAATAATGTTAGTTTCATCTATATAATTACCTGCGCTGTTTACAATAAAATTCCCATTATCGTCTCTTAAAATTCGACTCCCAACAATAACGCCTAATTGCTCACCTCGTATTGCCGCGTTGCCAAGGTTATTAAAACCAGCATAGAGGATTTGATCGTCATCTTGTTCAGTAACAATTTGTTTGCTCTGTGTAAAGTTAACCCTCGAATTCCAATTAAAGCCATTATCATCATTCCTAAAAATATCAATGCCTAAATCGGCTTCCCAGCCATCACCTTCAACTTTACCAATATTAGATTGGGTTTGGGTAGAACCAGATGATGGTGATAAGGGTTGGAATACTATTTGGTTTCTAGTTTGCCTATCAAAATATGAAACATTTAAATTTACTCTATTGTTTAAAAATCTTGAATCAAAACCGACTTCATATTCAGATATTAATTCTGGTTTAAGATCAAAATTAGGACGGAAATCACTTACAGTATTAGTGACAATAGGACCACCAGCCCCACCATTTTGTTGCGTCGCTTGATTTACAACAGCAGAGGTTGGGAAACCCGTAGGGAAGTTAGCAGATTGCCCGAAACCAACTCTTAGTTTTAAATAATTTAAACCTTTTCCACTTTCGGATCGAAAGCCTTCGATTGCAGCAGTTGGAAGGAATGACCCACTAGCACTGGCATAAAATTGAGAATTGTTTTCCTTTGGTAAATTCGAAACCCAATCATTTCTTGCCGATAGGGTGAGGAAAGTATGATTGTCATAATCAATAGTAGTTTCCCCGAGTACACCTACTATGTTTCTGAGCTGTTCAAATTCTATTTGAGTTGTTCCATCTGCAAAAGTAGTGCTTTGATTTTGAAAGTTGAAGTGCTTTTTTACATCAAAAACAATTTGCCCCGTGCTTCTAAGACCTTGTCTGCTAAATTGCGTTGAACGACTGGTAAGACCAGTTATAAAACTTAGACCAATATTTTCTGTTAGATCATAATCGCCATTTAAAGAAGCAAAATGATCCCAAATAGTATTGTTAGCTTCTATAGTTTGTAAAAAACCAAATACCGCATCATCAAAATTCACTCCATTTTTATTGGAAGATTCCGTTGTTCTTTCATTATAAAAATCGATACCAGCTCTATAGTTAGCATTTAAATTTTCATTAAATTCATAGGTGATACTAGCATTTCCATAAGCTCTATTAGTAGTTTGATTAGTCCCTGCATTTTTAAGCGTCCATCTTGGATTTATAATATCATTACCATTACGATAGTAAATGCTACCACCGTTTTCTGGTATTTCAAAAGGCAAGTTATTTAAATCTACATTTCTAGGGGTGAAAAACACATTTCCAAAAACAGAAAATCCTGTTGTTCCATTACCTAAACTAGCAGATACTGGAGGAGATTTAAAGTTGGTCAATGCATAGTTCATGGCACCGTTTATGGTAAATTTATTATTTAATTTTGCAACACCACCAACTGAAATATTGGTTCTTCTTACACCGTTACCAGGCGTAAATCCAGTTTCATCCAAATGAGCAAAATTAGTATTGAAAGAAACGTCTCCATCTTTAGACCCTCCTTTAATATTAACAGAATTACTTTTAACCCCACCACTTTGAAAAAAGCCTTTAACATTATCATAGGCTCTATACTCATAGCGTTGTCCTCTAAATTGATTACTTAGAATGTTATTACCATTATTACCATTCGGGCCGTTTAAAAAGGCAGAAGTAGCGTATGGATGGGCTACGGTTCCATTGGCGTCAATTAATTCTGCTGGGTCATTTAAATACCCATCTACGCCATCTGGTCTAAACGCAGGTCCCCAGTTACTAAAAAACCAACCGAAAGATTGATTAAACCCTCCCCCATAACTATCTTGGTAATCTGGTAAGGAAGCAATTTGATTTACAAAATATGAGGAAGATACCGAAATTTCAGTTTTATTTGCCCTTCTTGAGCTGCTTCCAGATTTGGTGGTAATTAATATAACCCCATTACGACCTTGGGTACCATATAAGTTTGCCGCAGCGAGACCTTTAAGTACACTAACACTTTCAATACTATTAGGATCTAAATCTAAAAAACGACTGGATCCAACATTTCCAGCAGCAAAACTCCCTGTGGTGTTATTATCACTACTAAAAGGCACACCATCTACTACAAAT
>CALDCO010000098.1 GCA_937937185.1 uncultured Flavobacteriaceae bacterium | reverse complement strand
TATGGCAAAAATAATTCCATTTAAATCGGTAAGACCTACAAGAGATAAAGTGAGTTTAGTGGCTTCGCGGTCGTATCAGAGCTATACGCAACATGAACGCGAATCGCGAATGGAATACAACCCGTATTCGTTTCTTCATATTTTAAATCCAGGTTATAAATATGCCAAAAAAATAGCTGGGGAAGCACGTTACCAATTAGTAAGGAATCGGTATTTGGAATTTAAAGAAGCCTCTACATTTGTTCAAGATAAAACACCTTGCTATTATCTTTATAAGATTATTGATAGAGACCAAAAAGAATTTAATGGGATTGTTGCTGCAGCCAGTGTAGATGATTACCAAAACAATGTGATTAAAAAACATGAAGACACCATAGCCTCCCGCGAAACCGTGTTTAAAGAATATCTTAAAACTGTAGGGTTTAATGCAGAACCCGTGCTATTAACCTACCCAGATAATGAGGCGATTTCTGCCATAATACATCAAACACAAAAACAAAGGGCAGAATTTGAGTTTACCACCACTTATAAAGACACGCATTACCTTTGGCTTATCGAAGCCAGTAAGGACCTAAAAGTTATTTCTGAGGCTTTCGATAAAATGGAAACACTTTATATTGCCGATGGCCATCACCGCTCATCTTCGTCTTGTTTACTAAGAAACGACCTAAAAAACAACAATCCAAATCACAAAGGTGACGAGAACTATAATTTTTTTATGAGTTATTTAATTCCTGAGTCTGAATTGTGTATTTATGAGTTTAACCGACTTATAAGGGACCTTAACGGCCTCACAAAAGAAGCCTTTTTAATTCAATTAGATGCCTTATTTAGAATTGAAAATCGAGGGGCTTTACCCTACAAACCCACAAAAAAGCATCATTTTAGCATGTATTTAGAGGGGGAATTTTACTCGCTATATCTTAGAAAAACCAATTACGAATTCGAATCGTCTTTAGAGGCTCTTGATGCGCAATTATTATACAAAACCATTCTAAATCCTATTTTAGGAATTAAAAACCTACGTAATGACAATAGGATTGAATACATTAGTGGAAAGAAAGACATCATTAATTTAAAAAATAAAATAGACAGTAAGGAATTTGCTGTGGGTTTTGGTATGATTCCTGCCACGATAAATCAATTAAAAAAAATTGCAGACGACGGATTAAAAATGCCCCCAAAAAGTACTTATATAGAACCAAAAATAAGAAGTGGCGTCACTATTTATGAGTTTTAAATCACCATTAAACCACTTCAATGAATAGATAAAAAATTAACCTCCTTGTTTTTTAAATTGGAGTATTGTGACCGAAGTAATGAGATAATAATGAGTATACAAACGAATTTAAATAGCATAAAATCACAACTTCCAGAGCATGTCACGCTAGTTGCCGTTTCTAAAACAAAACCAGTGAGTGATTTAATGGAAGCTTACCAAGCGGGACAGCGTATTTTTGGTGAAAATAAAATCCAAGAAATGGCAGACAAGCAGATGCAAATGCCAAAAGATATTGAGTGGCACATGATTGGGCATGTACAAACGAACAAAGTAAAATACATGGCGCCTTTTGTAAGTTTAATTCATGGGGTAGACCGCTTAAAATTACTCATCGAAATAAATAAACAGGCTCTAAAACACAAGCGTATAATTAATTGTTTACTTCAAATAAAAATCGCTTCAGAAGCCTCTAAATTTGGACTTTCATTAGAAGATGCTACTGCTTTAATTCAATCTGATACTTTTTCAGAATTAAAAAATATTAAAGTCGTTGGCCTTATGGGAATGGCCACTTTTACTAACGATGAAATTCAAGTAGAGCAAGAATTTAACACCCTAAAATTGGCATTCGACACATTGAAACATTTTAAAGCCCCTAACCTAAAATTAAAAACAATAAGCATGGGCATGAGTGGCGATTTTAAACTCGCAATTAAATGCGGTAGTACAATGGTTCGAATTGGAAGTAGTATATTTGGATTAAGAAATTATTAGTTAAATGATTAATCCCATTTTAAATCTGTTATAAACAAAAACAAAGCAACATATTTATACAATAATAGACATAGAAACTACTGGTGGTAAGTATAACGAAGAAGGCATTACAGAGATTGCTATTTATAAGTATGATGGCCATGAAATTGTAGATCAGTTTATAAGTTTAGTAAATCCTGAGCGAGAAATACAGCCTTTTGTGGTTAACCTTACTGGTATAAATAGTAACATGCTTAAAAATGCTCCAAAATTTTACGAAATCGCGAAACGTGTTGTAGAAATTACGGAAGATAGTATTGTAGTGGCTCACAATGCCCAGTTCGATTTTCGCATTTTACAAACTGAATTTAGAAGATTAGGATTTCCGTTTGAACGCAAAACCTTGTGTACAGTAGAATTATCTAAAAAACTCATCCCAGATTTGCCTTCTTATAGCTTGGGTAAATTAGTCCGCTCACTTGGCATTCCTGTTACCGATAGACACAGAGCTTCTGGCGATGCATTGGCAACGGTAAAGCTGTTTAAAATGTTATTGAGTAAAGACTCTGAAAAAACAATTATTCAGGATGCTTTAAATAGAAAACCAAAAAAGCAATTAGAACCAAAACTAATTGATATTGTTAGTAGCTTGCCCTATTCAACTGGGGTTTACTATATTCATAACGAAGAAGGTGCTATTATATACATTGGAAAAAGTAAAAATATTCGCAAACGGGTAAATCAGCATTTTACTGGTACCGCGCCCAAAGCAAAAAAAATACAACTTCAAGTGGCTTCGGTAACCTATGAAGCCACTGGTAGTGAACTCGTTGCTTTGCTAAAAGAAAGTGAAGAGATTAAAAGAAACAAACCCTTACTTAATCGCGCATTAAGAAAAAGACGTTTTACTCATGCGCTTTATAGTTTTGTAGATAGTGAAGGCTATATTAATTTAAAAATTGATAAAGCCGATGGCCGTAAAAAAGCCATTATCACTTTTACTAACAGACAAGGAAGTAAAGATTTCTTGTTTAATTGTGTCGATAAATATAATTTATGCCAAAAACTAACAGGAATTTATAAAACAAAAACAAGCTGTTTTAATTACGAAGTAAAGAAATGTAACGGCGCTTGTGTGAGTAAAGAAACGCCAGAAAGTTATAATATACGGGTGTCACAACTCATTAATAAATACAGCTACAGTAATAAAAATATGGTTATTGTAGATCGTGGTAGAGATATCGACGAGAGAAGTGCCATATTAATTAAAGATGGCATTTTTCAAGGATTAGGGTTTTATAATCTAAATTATCAAATAAATAATATTGAAATTTTAGAATCTATAATTACTCCAATGGAAAACAATAGAGATAATCAACATATTATTCAAACCTATTTAAGACGTAATAAACGTTTAAAGGTTATTCCGTTAGATAATATTGAAACGGTTTAATCTTTTATTATTTTTAAAATATGAATGATAGAAAACCAAAACAATGGCGTATCAAACTTCATGAGGTTATTTATGAAGCCGATACGCCTGCTGGAAAATTATTTGACGTTGTACTGCTTATCTTTATAATAGCCAGTATTATATTGGTAATGCTAGAGAGTGTAAAGAGTGTCGACGCAAAATATCATACCCTTTTAAACCTTGGAGAATGGGTAGTTACGATTCTATTTACTTTAGAATATATAGCTAGGCTAATCGCCGTTAAAAAACCCATGAAATATGTCACCAGTTTCTACGGTATCATCGATTTTTTATCAACCATTCCTAAATATTTGTCGTTAATTTTCGCAGGGACTCATGCCTTAGTGGCCTTAAGAGCGCTTCGTTTGTTGAGAGTCTTTAGAATATTAAAATTAGCTCGTTATTTAGGAGCTTCTAACACTTTAGTAACTGCTATTAAATCTAGCCGAGCTAAAATTTCTATTTTCTTATTTGCAGTCGTTATCCTTTCTATTATTCTGGGAACCATTATGTATATGGTAGAAGGTGAAGAAAACGGGTTTACAAACATTCCTAAAAGTGTGTATTGGTGTATTGTTACCTTAACAACTGTTGGTTATGGCGATATTGCGCCTCAAACTCCTCTAGGTCAATTTATTGCTTCAGTAATTATGATTATGGGATATGGCATCATTGCTGTGCCTACAGGAATTGTATCGGCAGAATATACTAGAAGCTCAAATGCAGAAGACAAAAAAAATAAAGCCAATAAAACCATTCACCTCAACTCCCAATCTTGTTCTAATTGTTTAACCGAAAACCATAAAGACAATGCCGAGTTTTGTTATCAATGTGGTGAAAGTTTACACAAAAAAATCACCTAACTAATAAAAACACCAAATACAATTACAACTACTAATAAATATTTAATTTCTATTGTTGGGCCTACTGCTATTGGTAAAACAACATTAAGTATCAATTTAGCGAATCATTACAATACAGAAATTATCTCTGCAGATTCCAGGCAGTTTTTTAAAGAAATGCAAATAGGTACTGCGGCTCCTACTAAAGAGGAATTAGAAGCAGCGCCGCATCACTTTATTCACCACAAATCTATAATTGAAGATTATAATGTTGGTGCTTTTGAAAAAGAAGCTTTAGAGAAAATAAACCGTTTATTTAAAACTAAAAACATCATTATCCTTGTTGGTGGTTCAGGACTTTATGTAGATGCCGTAACAAAGGGCTTGGACCATTTTCCGAAAATTGATAAAACCATTCGTGAAACTTTAAATAAACAATTAGAAACTCATGGCTTAGAATCATTGCAAAAACAACTCTTTAAATTAGATCCTGAATCGTATAAAACCATTGCCTTAAAAAATCCACATCGAGTTATTCGCGCTTTAGAAATTTGTATGGGTACAGGGCAGCCATACGCTTCTTTTTTAAATAAAGAAAAAAGTAAACGTCACTTTAAAACGATTACCGTAGGGTTAACCGCAGACCGTGAAATAATATACAAGCGCATTAACCAGCGGGTCGATTTAATGCTTGAAGAAGGTTTGTTAGAAGAAGTAAAACGACTTAAAGCACACCAACACCTAAATGCATTAAATACTGTGGGTTATAAAGAATTATTCCATTACTTAAATGGAAAATGGACATTTGACTTTGCTGTTTCTGAAATAAAAAAGAATTCTAGACGCTTTGCAAAAAGGCAGCTCACTTGGTTTAAAAAACAAGAACCTACGCTTTGGTTTGATTATAATTGTAAAATCGCCGAGATTATTGAAAATATTGAAACTAAATTTTGAATGTAAGCTATTCATCATTCTTCACATGAGGATCTGGCCGATTCTTTAATGCTTGTAATGAAGTTCGTAATCACAAAAACATTATCGCTTTAATACGCATTGCTCAAGTAAAATCAATTAATAAATAACATTACTGAACCTGCATAAGCATAAAAAATGCAGCACTATGAGTTCGTAAACAGACCGTTAAAAAAGCATTTTTTTAAATCACCTTATTTCTTTTGCGTTCGTTTTCTGTTAAGTAAATTTTACGAAGGCGCAAAAAATTAGGGGTTACCTCAACATATTCATCTTTTTGAATGTATTCTAAAGCTTCTTCTAAAGAAAATTTAATTGCTGGTACAATTTTCGCCTTATCATCTGCACCTGAAGATCGTACATTACTCAATTTTTTAGTTTTTGTAATATTAACCGTCATGTCGTCACCACGGGAATTTTCCCCAATAACCTGTCCTTCATATATGTCCTCCCCAGGATTGACAAAAAACTTACCTCTATCTTGTAATTTATCAATAGAATAAGGAATTGCAGTACCTTTTTCCATTGAAACTAATGAACCGTTTTGACGTTCTGGAATACCGCCTTTTAATGGCTGGTACTCTTTAAAACGATGTGCCATAATAGCCTCTCCGGCTGTAGCAGTTAGTAATTGGTTACGTAAACCTATAATACCACGAGAAGGCACTATAAATTCGCAAACCATACGCTCTCCTTTGGCTTCCATGCTTAACATTTCTCCTTTACGCATCGTTACCATTTCAATGGCTTTACCAGAAACTGCTTCTGGTAAATCTATGGTCATTTCCTCAACGGGTTCACACTTAACGCCATCTATTTCTTTAATAATAACCTGTGGCTGTCCTATTTGCAACTCATAACCTTCACGGCGCATCGTTTCAATTAAAACCGATAAGTGTAATACGCCACGACCAAAAACCATAAATTTATCTGCACTATCTGTGTCTTCAACTCTAAGTGCTAAGTTTTTTTCTAATTCTTTAGCTAACCGATCCTTTATATGTCTAGAAGTCACATACTTTCCGTCTTTCCCAAAGAAAGGCGAATCGTTAATAGTGAATAACATACTCATTGTAGGCTCGTCTATGGCAATGGTTTTTAAGCCTTCAGGGTTTTCAAAATCTGCAACTGTATCGCCAATTTCAAAACCTTCTAAACCTACAATAGCACAAATATCTCCTGTTTGTATACTTTCTACTTTTTTACGGCCTAAACCTTCAAAAGTATGTAGCTCTTTTATTCTACTCTTTACAATGCTTTTATCACGCTTTACTAAAGAAATTTGCTGACCCGCTTTTAATTCGCCTCTTGTTAAACGCCCTATAGCAATTCGTCCTGTAAAAGAGGAAAAGTCTAAAGAGGTTATTAACATTTGAGTGTTTCCGTCTTCAATTTTAGGCTCTGGGATATGGGCTATAACCATGTCTAATAACGGCTCTATATTTTCCGTTTTATTTTGCCAATCCTCGCTCATCCAGTTATGCTTTGCAGACCCATATACTGTAGGGAAATCTAACTGCCATTCTTCTGCTCCCAATTCAAACATTAAATCAAATACTTTTTCATGGACTTCCTCTGGCGTGCAATTTTCTTTGTCTACCTTATTAATTACCACACAGGGTTTTAAGCCTAAATCGATTGCTTTTTGTAATACAAAACGCGTTTGAGGCATTGGACCTTCAAACGCATCTACCAATAATAGCACCCCATCTGCCATATTTAAAACACGCTCTACTTCACCCCCAAAATCGGCGTGACCGGGCGTATCTATAATATTAATTTTTGTGTCTTTATAGATTACCGAAACATTTTTAGAGGTAATGGTAATGCCACGTTCCCGTTCCAAATCATTATTATCTAGAATAAGATCTCCTGTATTCTCATTTTCACGAAATAGTTGACAGTGGTACATAATCTTATCTACCAAAGTCGTTTTCCCGTGATCTACGTGCGCAATAATTGCAATATTTTTAATATTAGCCATAACCTAATGCCTTATTTTAAGCGTGCAAAGGTATTTATAATTCCTGAATATATAATATAATTAATGATCCCATTTAAATAAACGTAAGTTCAACACAAGAAAATTTACGTCAATGGTAGTGCTTTTCGATAGAAAATGGTATCGAAGACCAATAAATTTTCAATCAAAAGCCTAATTTCGACACCATTTTTATTCGTTTCACTTTGAAAAACCACTAAATTTGACGGCTTTTTCATTCCAAATACTTAGATCTAACTCACGTTATTTAATTAAAATTTACTTTGTATTCGTCTATAATTTCTAGCTCCGTACGAAAGGCAAGCATTTTATCGGCAAATTTTTTTAATCCTTCATTTCTCAATCCTTCAGCATTTTCTTTATAATACGCATTCAAGGTTTCTCGCGAATAGGCTGTATCCTGTATGGCATATGATTGGCCA
>CALDCO010000097.1 GCA_937937185.1 uncultured Flavobacteriaceae bacterium | reverse complement strand
ATTACATGCTTACTAACGAAAGCCTTGAACGCATGAGAGAAAAGAAAAAGAAAAATTAACCCTGTTATAACGTTATTCGAGCTAAGAAAATTTACGTACGTTAGAGGCTTTTGATAAAATTTTCATCTAGTAAATTTGTATCGAGAAGCCTTCATTATTTATCGAAAGGTTCTCGATATATTTTTCTCCATTTCTTTTCGAAAAAATACTCTAACTGAAGATGATTTTTACTTTCCCATGCATTTACCAAATAATAAGGTCACTTCGAGTGAATTTAAAAAGCTTAGTGTAGTAGATTTGTATCGAGAAGCCGTCATAATTCATCGAAAGGTTCTCGATACATTTTTCTCTATTTCTTTTCGAAAAAATACTCTAACTGAAGATGATTTTTACTTTTTATGTTCCGCTATCTATTAGATGCAGTTATAAATGATAGGTATTTTAAGAAATTAATTACTTGAAAAACATAAAAAAGGGATGAGTAAAACTCATCCCTTTTGTAGTACCTAATTAAAAATTAATTAGTCTTTAATAATTCTCTTAGTTGATTTACGAGTCTCATTCTCAACAGTTATGAAATAAGCTCCAGTAGCAAATTGACTAAGATCTACTGTTATTTTGTTATCACCAACAGCATTAACAGAAATACCGTTTGTTAATGCTCTACCCATAATGTCATTAACAGATACTCTAGCATCTTCTAATGATGTTGAACTTTGAATCGTTACAACTCCTGTAGTTGGGTTAGGGAAGATTGATAAATCTTCGAAACGAACATCAGCAGTAGATAAAGCCTCTGTAGTAATTACAAAATTATCAATAATTACACCTTCATCTACAACTCCTCTGTCAGCTACGTATACAAATCTAAATAACATGTTCTTCTCAGCAGAACCACCAGCATCAAATTCGTTTAATGGGTATCGGTATTCTTTCATTGTAGTATCAGTACCTGTCCACTGAGCACCTGGGCAATTTTGACAATCTGTTCCAGCACCTGGAGTTCTATCACTATTGTACCAGTTAGGTCCTTTTTCACCTAATACTTCCCATTCTTCACCACCGTCTTTAGAATATTGAACATATAATATGTCGAAATTTACTTCAGTCTTGTAAGCTAAATCAAATTTTATAAACGAGCTGGTTAAATTTGATAAATCATAACATTGAGAGACTAAGTAAGCCGTTGTATTGTTACCATGATTACCATCTAAGTTAGTACCATAAACTTTAGATCCGCCAGAAACTGTTCCATTTAATACTGGTCCAGTAGCATCACCACGTTCCCAAAGACTATTGTTTCCAGTTTCGTTAAAAGCAATTAGCTCGTCGTCGTCTGTTTCGAAAGTGTTTATTTCATTTTCTACGCCTATACCATTTACAGATATTGTTGTTGAAGCATCACCTGAAGCAGTAGACACCTCTAATAGGTGAGATCCCTGTGATAACTGGCCAAGGTCTAATATAATCGCAGCAGACTCGCATGAACCTATATTACCTGTCCAAGTTCTGCTTACTTCAGCACCACCATCTACTCTAAAAGTGTATGGGAATGACGAAACTGGATCGTCAGTAAAGTTTGTTATTGTAAGTTCTACATCGTCACTACCGCATTCGTCTTTAATTGTGTTTAAAGCAATGCCAGAACTTGGTCCATCAAATGCTTCTCTTCCATCGCCCTTATTACCAGGGTCTCCTTGGTCTGCACTAAATCCTAAACCTCTTCTTGCAAAAACTGACCATATTAAACACGCGTCTTTTCCACCTGTTGTCGCTTTATCGGCAGCTAATAGAGAATCTCTTACATCAACAAAACCAGCTCCACAAGGTTGTAATTTTAATCCATCTAAAACCAGTTGCATTACTTTGTTGTTTCCAGCATCGCCATTGTATAAATCATCAGAGAAACCATACTTATCGATATAAGCCCAGTTTAAGTCCCATAAGAACGTACAAAGTACAGATCCTACACCGTGAGGAGCCACTTGAGTTTTAATATCGTCGTAAGTAAAATCATTGGTACGGAAATTTGTTGAGTATGCTTTTCTTCTAATTCCAGTTCCATTTGTGCCTTGCCCAATAGCATAGGTTCCCATTCCTCTTTTATCTTCGCCTTTATCTCCATTGTTCATGGTCATCATTATTGCAAACCAATCAGACCATCCTTCACCACCTTGCTCTTGGCCTCTTAAACATCCTGAATTTGAAGGTCCTCCAGCTAATCTTATAGAAATTCCATGACCATATTCGTGAACTACGATTCCATTATCAAAATCTCCATCTCGTTGTGGGTTTGTTCTATTCCATAAGTACATCTGCATTCTAGGATTATTACCATCGCCTTGTGTTGACATGTTTGCATTGTTAATTCCACCGCCATCTTGTCCTTCAGCATTTACAGAATCGCCACCTCGACCACCTTTTCCGTAGTTATTTTCTTGAAAGTTACCTGCAACTTCATTAAACCCATATTCGTACCATACGTCATGCGTCATGTTGTTTCCATAAAACAAATTCGTAATAGACGCTGGTCTGTATCGAGATGGTTGCTGGTTATCATTAAATGGAAAATCAAAAGTTAAGTTATTTCCTCCGTCAGGAGAATCTCCTCTTCCTCTATTGTCTAAATCTTCATAAGCGAAAACATTGTTACCCCTTGTGTTGGTGTGTTCTGCTCCTGCTCTACCATTGGTATCGTGCCATCCAAATGGAGAAGCATTAAGGTTTGCAGGTTCTCTTATCACCTCTAAAGGACCGTGACTAGGTGCAATATATCCTTTTGTAGAACCATCAGAAAGGAATGGTAATACGCGGTAGCTTGAACCATCTACCATCATGGAGGTGTTTGCCTCAGATTTAAACATCTCAAAACCAGCATCATACTTTTCAGCTACTTCTTGGTGTTCTGCATGATTGTGAGTAGATTCGTTACCAAAACTGTGATCTTCAAAAGCACAGCTAATAGTGTAATTGTGAATGTTTCTCTCACTAATTTCACCTGTAGTTGCGTTAACTCTTACGCTAAACATGTCGATTCCATCTATAACATCTACCTCTACATCTTGGTATAATCCTAAAGAACCATCTTCTTCTTGAACGTACACTAACTTTACAGGAATAACCTCTCTGGATGATATGTTACCATTAGAAAATTCTTGCTTGGTCGCGGATAACTTCTTTAAACTTCTTAACCCAACAGGAGTTCCCAATTTAAAATAAGTAGCTACTTTTTCGATAGCTTGCATCGCACTTATTGCTGGTGTTGTTGTTTTTACCTTGCTAGCTACATCTGAAACAAATCGACTCGCTACATTAAAAACTTTGCCATCCTTTACGGCTATCGTTGAAATAGCATTGTATATAGGAATACCTTGATGTGCCTGTCCTACATAAACCAAAGTTAGTGCCATTCCATCAGAATAGTACTCATCTGTTACGGTAAGACCTTGAATATCTTGCTGAGATAGTTTAAATTCAGCATTACTAACATACTTTTGTATGAGAGCTCCGTTTGGAGATTTACTTAACGATTCTTGGGAGAAGCCAAATGCCGATAAAAGCATGAAAGCGCCCACAAAAATACCTTTTGTTACATTTTTCATTAGATTAATTGAATTGATTAGAATGATTTTTTTAATACTAAATTTTTAGCTTCATAGCCTGATTTGGAAAGATACTATGAGAGCTCTAAATTAGGGTTTTTATTGAAAAAAAAATATATTCTTTACAAAATTTACCAGATTTTATTGTTTTTTTTGATGAATGTGCAATTTTTTACGATAAAAGGTTAGCCAACCCATATCTTTGGTAAACAAAAAATACCATATTACGAACAATAATTGTTTTTTTCGATTAAAAAAACGCATAATTCATACAAAAGCTAAATTATACGCACTATTTATGTCAAAAAGTTAAACTATGTCCATCTCATCTTCAATAAGAATATGACCATTCTCAATTTTTGAAAAACAAATAAAACACTTAATTTACTATAAATACTCGTTTAAATTTAAACATCACTATTCTACTCTTTGTTTGATGAGGAAATAAACATTAACCTTTACATATGCTATATTAATCATGCATCGCTTCAATATCAATGATAACAAACTTATCGTATCAAGGTGTGGCCTTTTTTAATTCGGAAAAGAATTATCTTCAGAACTCAATTAAGGTTTCTCTTTTCAATAAAAAAATGTTTTAGCAATTTTGAAGCCTCCGCTTCCATAATTCCGCCTTCAATTTTAGTTTTTGGGTGTAATTTGGTTTTTAAATGAATATAACCACGTTCAACATCTCTTGCAGCGTAAACAATTTTAGAAATCTGAGACCAATATAATGCCCCAGCACACATTTGACAGGGCTCTAAAGTGACATACATCGTGCAATCATGTAAATATTTACCGCCTAAAAAATTAGCAGCGGCTGTAATGGCTTGCATTTCTGCATGTGCAGTTACATCATTTAACATTTCGGTTAAATTATGTGCTCTTGCTATTATTTTATTATCTATTACAATAATTGCGCCTACCGGAATTTCCCCTTTCTCGAATCCTGATTCGGCTTCTTGCAATGCTTTTTTCATAAAGTAGATATCGTCGTATGGCTCAATCATATCATAAAATAATTTATAATGTTAACGCTTTTGGCTAATATGTGTTACTTTTTAAATAATTTTACTCAATAATATCATTTTATATTGAATTATCTAAAAAAAATAAACGCTCCTGAAGATTTACGTGTCTTAAAAGAAACGGAATTAATTACGCTTTCAAAAGAATTACGCGTATTTATTATTAATGCTGTTGCCGCCAAAGCTGGGCATTTAGGGGCCAGTCTAGGTGTGGTTGAATTAACCATTGCATTACATTATGTTTTTAAAACCCCTGAGGATATTCTTGTATGGGATGTTGGGCACCAAGCATATGTTCACAAAATTTTAACCGAAAGGCGTTTAGTCTTTGATAGCAATAGGCAATTTAAAGGCATTAGTGGTTTTCCAAAAAGAAGTGAAAGTATATACGACCCTTTTGGAGTTGGACATTCTTCGACTTCTATATCGGCTGTATTAGGAATGGCCATTGCAGCTCAATTAAAAAAAGAAAATCGCAAACATATTGCTGTTATTGGGGATGCCTCAATAGCCAGCGGAATGGCTTTTGAAGGATTAAACCACGCAGGAGTTACTAATGCTAATATATTAGTTATTTTAAACGACAATGCTATTGGTATAGACCCTAGTGTTGGTGCATTAAAACAGTATTTAACTAATGTAAAACAAGGGACTCAAAAGCAAGATAATATATTTGAAGCTTTAAATTTTAATTATTCTGGCCCAATAGATGGTCATGATTTACCAAAATTAATTTCAGAATTAAAACGCTTACAATCTGTTAATGGTCCAAAATTTCTTCATGTTATCACGACAAAGGGAAAGGGCTTACGCCAAGCAGAAGAAAACCAAGTGACTTACCATGCGCCAGGAAAATTTAATGCTAAAACTGGCGATTTATATAAAAAGGAGAGCCAACCAGCCCCTCCAAAATATCAAGATGTCTTTGGACATACCATAGTTGAATTGGCTAAAAAAAACAAAAAAATAATTGGCATTACACCTGCAATGCCCACTGGTAGCTCCTTAAAATACATGATGGAAGCCATTCCAGATCGCGCTTTCGATGTGGGCATTGCAGAGCAACACGCGGTAACCTTTGCCGCTGGAATGGCCACTCAAAATATGGTGGTGTTTTGTAATATTTATTCTACTTTTCTACAGCGCGCTTACGATCAGGTTATTCATGATGTTGCTTTACAAAACCTACCTGTTATTTTTTGTTTAGATCGTGCAGGTTTAGTTGGTGAAGATGGCGCCACTCATCATGGTGTTTTTGATATTAGTTATTTAAGATGTATTCCTAACTTAATTATTTTTGCGCCAAGAAACGAAATTGAATTACGCAATATCATGTACACCGCGCAATTAGGTATTAAAGCGCCTATTGCAATTCGGTATCCTCGTGGCAGAGGCACCATCATTAATTGGAAACAGCCTTTTTCTAAAATTGAAATTGGTAAAGGAGAACAACTAAAATCTGGATCTAAAATTGCCATTCTTTCTATTGGAACAATCGCAAAAAATGTTTCGGAAGCTATAAAGTTAACGAGTAACGTCGCACTTTACGCACATTATGACCTAAAGTTTATAAAGCCTTTAGATGAATCGTTATTACATGAAATTTTTAATCTTTTTTCAATCATTATAACATTCGAAGACGGGGTGATTACTGGCGGATTTGGAACTGCCATTTTAGAATTTTCTGCAAAAAATAATTACAAAAAAGAAATTTACATCGAAGGCATTCCAGATAAATTTATTGACCATGGATCAATTATGGAATTACAAGATAGCATTCGATTATCGACGAATGGCATAAAAAACACCCTTCAAAATCTAGTGTAAATAAAAAAGCAGTGCCTAATTATAAGACACTGCTTTTTATTTTATTTAAGCTACTACTATTAATTCTTAATAATTTGCTTCACTATTTTATTCGAATTTATTTCGACAGAAATAAAGTAAGCACCACTAGAAAGACTAGACATATCTAGAGATAGTCTATTATCATTAATTGTATTAACATTTACTTTATTCATTAATTGTCGCCCTGTAACGTCGAAAACATCAACTTTAGAATTTACAAGACTTGAAGCGCCAATAATAGTTATCTCACCGTTTGTTGGGTTAGGATAAATAGTAAATCCATCAAACGCATTATCGTTAACACTTAATACAGGATCAATATTAATATTAAACGTCACTGTTTGAGGCGCTAATGCAGGACAATCGTTAGTAAACGATGCCGTCATAGACCAAGCACCTTCTATCGCAGGGTCTGCATCTTGTATGCTCGTAAAATTAATCGTATCATTAGTGTATTCAGTCCCATCAGGGCCTGTCCAAACTGTAGTACCAATAACTGAAGGTATTCTTAATGTAAGATCAACATCATCTGCAGTATTAATAACACCACCAGTACTAAATGAGGTGAATGTTCCTCCATTTATAGCAAACTCAGTATCTCCATCTGTAATATCAGGATTTGTAGGATTAACTACTAACTCTGCTGCTATTGCCTTACTTGCGTCACCTCCTGGAGTCACATTAATAGTGTAAGTACTAGCTGTAGTTGGAATGTTTGCCACAGTCATGGTAAACAAACCTGTATCCTTCATAGTTGTCGGAGAAAATGTAGCGGTAGCTCCAGCTGGTAAGTTTGACGCTACGAATGATATATTATTATCGAAGCCATTTTGCTCATTAAATACAAAATCATAAGTTACTGAAGTTGTCCCCGAACAAACAGATTGAGTTCCAGAATCTCCATTGGTAATAAGGTAATCTGGTGTACATCCAAGTGTTGGAGGCAAATCATAAGCGTGCATCCCATCTGAAGTACTGTCAGTACTCCCTTGAGAAGCACTAAAACCTAAGCCTCTCCTAGCAAATGCACTCCATATGATACATTGGTTCGCACCACCATACAAATTCATGTCCGCTTGTAAAATCGCGTCTCTTCCATCTACAAAACCAGGGTTACATGCCGTAAGTTTCATACCTTCTACCAATAGACTAAGTGCTATTGAATTTCCTTTACCACTATCTGCATCATAAATATCATCTGTGAAACCATGAACCGCAATTAAATCCCAGGTTAAATCCCATAACATACCTCCCCAAACTGAACCAACACCATGAGGAACCGAGTAAACTAAGTTGCCTGTATCTGCTCTTAATAACTCATAGGTCATCGGGTTATTATTAATATCTCCAGAATAAGGTGCAGGTCTAATACCTTGCCCATCAGGTGCTTGTCCTACAACAAATGTTCCTACACCGTTAAGGGCAATACCGTTTTCTACATCTCTAAGTAGTAGTATTTTACCTATGTAATCTGCCCAGCCTTCACCCATAGATTCACGAGCAAAAACACAAGAAGAATTCCCTGGGCCAGCAACCAATCGAATATTTATTCCATGACCATATTCATGTGCAATAACACCATTGTCAAAATCGCCATCAACGTTTTGAAATCCGGCAGGAACTACATTAAATGTAGCATTTACAGTATTAGAAGCCATTTCTGCTATAATAGCATTTCCATCTGCCATATTAATGCTATATGCTGGTATAGTAACCGCTGCATTTCCGCCTCCTAAAAGAATATCTCCAGGAACATTATTAACGATTAAAGTAGCTACTGCTCCTGCATTTTGAGCTTCAATAACTTTTGTCGTAAAGTCACAAGCCCCTCTTCTAACAACTGCTATTTTACCATTCACGTCCGCTGCATTAATAATGGCTCCACAACCATCATTTGGATCAGATGAAGGGTCTGTACTAGTATTATCATCAACAACTAAAACCAAATCGGCAGTTAGTGGTGATGTTACAGGAACATTTCCTGCAGTAAAAGCATTATCTAAAGCATTGTAACCTCCTGCTAAAGCCGTATTATTTATTTCCAATAATGGCCCAGAGTAAGCACCTACATTCCAAAGAAACATTTGCATTCTTGGGTTTTGCCCATCTGGAGGGGTAGCAAAGTTAGCATTATTTACACCACTACCATCTTGAACATCGGCATCTACAGGATCACCTCCTAAACCACCTTTCCCAAAATTATTTTCTTGAAAATTTCCTGACGCTTCATCAAAACCATATAGATAATAAATATCATGAACGGCATTAGACATGTAGAATACATTCGTTTGCGCAGCATCAATATAAGTACTCGCGCTAACGAAAGGCCCTCCATATGGGTAATCGAATATTAATCCTGGGCTACTTTCAACTGTTAATGGACCATTGCCATTATCACCATTTTGATCGTCTCTAGCCAACACATTATTTCCTCTGGTTGTATTGTAGGTGTTATTACCATCGTCGTGCCAACCATCAGGAGAAGCTGTTGCGTCTTGAGGAGATTCTATGAGTTCAAAATCACCATGATTAGGACTCTCTACATAATAAGGTAATACTCTATAAGCATTCGGCATTATTGGATTTGCTTGAGCATTTTTGAATAGCACTTTTGAAAAATTTATACCGGCATCAGCTACTTTAACTTTCTTTGAATGTTTGTGCTTGGAATGGTCGACATTAGTTCCCCAATTGCAAGTTAACACCCAGTCATTCTGACTAATCACAGCACCTGTTTGAGTATCTATTCTTGTGTTCCACCAGTGTTCGCCACTTGCTAAATCCAAATTAACATTCCAAGTGAGTGCTACTTTATTGTCTGAAACAATATCATAAATCAATTTCACTTTAATATCACTTTGTACTCCTTCCGTTTTGCTAAATGTATATTCTTTTTTATTGTCATTATAATTTAGTTCCGCAAAAGAAACATTGGCTTTAAGTTTGTTATGTTCTAGCGCTTTCTTTAAGGCTTGCCCTGCCGCTAGTGATGGGGTACTTGTTGTAATCTTAGATTTTAGCCCTTTAACAAAAGTTGAATTATTAACCTTAGCAACACCGTCTTTAACGGAAACATTTGCAATAGCATTTCTTACTTCAACACCATTATGGGTTTGCACCAAATAATAATGCCGCATCCCAGGCACTCGGGATGACGCTTCACTTTGTATTGTCCAGCTATTTAAGTCGCTGGATAAGTAACCGTTACTGGTTTGCTTGTTTAAAGCCTTTTGAATTATCGAAAGATTTGCTTTCGTGTTTGGATTGTCTTTATGTTGAGCGTGACCTAAAAAAAATGCAAAACATAATACAATCGGAAGATAATATTTTTTCATGAGGATAAATTATTTTTATGGTTTTAGAAAACAAAAATACCGTTTTTTGGTGAAAAAACCCAATAATACATTCCTTAATTTACAATTAATAGCTGTAAATTACAAGAAAAACATAATTTTTATCATGCAAT
>CALDCO010000096.1 GCA_937937185.1 uncultured Flavobacteriaceae bacterium | reverse complement strand
TTTCCTGAACCAATTAAAATGGCTACCAATTCGGCATCGCTTAACGATTGCTTTCCTTTGTAAAGTAATTTTTCACGAGGCCTGTCGTATTGCGACCAATTTTTTATTGAAAAAGTAGGTGTTTTTAATTCCATGTGATAAACCTACATCTTTTTTTGGTTTAAGAAAAATACTTTTATCGAAGCACAGTATAAGCATTAAGATTCCAATATAAAAAAGAAGTTAAAATGGCAATATTAAGATTTTATATGGAATGCATTTGAACTTTTTTAAGGAGTTAAAATAACCAATATCCGTCATTCTGAATTTATTTCAGAATCACAGGAGGTTCATATACAATAAAACCAATCATATAACTGAGATATTTTAAGTACCTAAATAAAGACAATACTCAACAATTATAAAATAAATTAGAAAAAGCAATTTAAATAATTCCCTTTGGGGGAAATGAAAAGATTGTGTTTAATATCTGCAGAAATGATTGTAGGTTAATCGTAAAGTTTAGATATGATAAACATATAGCCTTTATTCTCTTTATTGGAACGCACAAAGACCATGATAAATTAACGTGAGTTAGGCCTAAGGATTTAGAATGAAAAAGCCGTCAAATTGATTGATTTTTCAAAGTGAAACGAAGAAAAATGGTATCGAAATTAGGCTTTTGATTGAAAATTTAAGTTCAATTCACCGATCGGTTTATTGAACTTTTATTAAAGAGCTGTTCCTATATCTTGACTTCTAATTATAGAAACAATTATTACCTTACTTTTATCTATTCTAAAGTAAATTGTATCTTCTCCACTAACACATTTACGATAGTTTTTCTTAATGAATTGAGAAGAAGGGAAATGAAAAGGATTCTTTGCTATTCTTTGAAAATTTACAAAGAAATTATTATAATATTCATCTGCTCTTTTCTCTCCAAAATTTAATACTCCATATTTATAAATACGGTATAAATCTTCTTTTGCTTCTGGTGATAATTTGTAATTTAACATTATTCTTTTATCCTGTTTTTGAACTCGGATAAAATTTCTTCAGGTGTTTCATTTACAAATCCTTTTTGAAGTATTGATTGTTCAGCTTTCTCTAGTTTTAGACGTATCCAATCCACTTCTCTTTGTTGATTACGAGCTTGACGTATTAAATCATTTATAAGTTCGCTTTTACTTGAATACTCTTTAGTTTTTACTTGATTTTTTAACCATTCATCATTAGGGTTAGTTATTGATATGCTTTGTCTTGCCATAATAAATAATATTGTTTTGAACCAAAAATACACCAAATAAGAACCAAAAACAAATTATTATTGGTTAATTATATTTTCTATTGACCACCATTCCACTTCGTAGAGATTATTCGTTAGATGAGGTTGTCTGAAAAGTATTTTTAATCGTCCTTATGTCCCGTTTCGGGATATTTCAGAATCTCAGAATGTGACGTGTTAGTCTTTTGTGAGAACCTGAATCAAGTTCAGGTTGACGAAATGTACCTTTTTAGACAGCCTCATCTAATACATCTAATACATCTAATACATCTAATAATGTATTAAATAAAACCATATTTCCAGTATTCGACCATTTAAACATTCTCTTTTTTAGTTTTCGATTAATAAACTCGAAAGTGTCTTAGAATGACTATATGAGAGCCCAGTAAAATAACAAAAATTAAGGACAGTAAAATAAGTTTGGACCAAAGTGCAAAGAAGAAAATACATGTGGTGATAAAAAAAGAAATGTATGGTTTTTTTGTTCATCAATAACAGTTTTATCAATTACTTGACATGCAGAAGTAATTACATAATAAATTGAAATGAGTATTGTAAATATTTTTTTTATTTTGGATTGTTGTATTTGATAATAAAGTATAAATCTAAAATTGTTTTTGTGGATAAAACAAATTCAAATCGGCTATTAAAACAAATACAATGAAGTAATAAATACTACAAAAGCCTTAAATAACAATTAAAATGAAGGCTAAGACACGGCCTTTAATTTCTTAATAGTTGTTTTGGTTAATCGTTCTTGGGCATAGGCTTTGGTCACATTTAACTTCTTGACGTCACTTCCTGGGAGTTCAAACATGGCGTCTGTTAATATTTCTTCACACAATGATCGTAAACCCCTAGCACCCAGTTTGTATTCTATCGCTTTTTCCACAATAAACTCTAAAGCACCATCAGTGATACTAAATTCAATCTCGTCCATAGAAAACAGCTTCACGTACTGCTTTATAATGGCATTTTTCGGCTCTGTTAAAATAGCTCTAAGCGTGTTTTCATCTAAAGGATTCATATGTGTTAAAACAGGAAGCCTCCCAATAATTTCAGGGATTAATCCAAAATCTTTCAAATCTCTTGGAATGATGTATTGTAATAAATTATCTTGGTCTAAAGTATCGTCACTCATGGAAGCACTATAGCCTACCGCTTGCATATTTAATCGTTTAGAGATAATGCGTTCTACACCATCAAAAGCACCTCCAGCGATAAATAATATGTTTTCTGTGTTAACTTCTATAAATTTTTGATCTGGGTGTTTGCGCCCGCCTTTTGGGGGTACATTTACAATAGTTCCTTCTAATAATTTTAATAAGGCTTGTTGTACGCCTTCTCCTGAGACATCTCTGGTTATAGATGGATTATCACTCTTACGAGCAATTTTATCAATCTCGTCTATAAACACAATGCCTTTTTGGGCTTTCTCGAGGCTGTAATCGGCCGCTTGTAATAAACGTGTTAAAATACTTTCTACATCTTCACCTACATAACCCGCTTCTGTTAAAACGGTAGCATCGACAATGGCCAAAGGCACATTAAGCATTCTTGCAATTGTTTTAGCCATTAATGTTTTTCCGGTTCCTGTTTGCCCGACAATTATAATATTCGATTTTTGAATATCGATATTGTCGTTTGATGGTGGCTGTAACAAGCGCTTGTAATGGTTGTATACTGCAACAGACATTACTTTTTTTGTAAACTCTTGACCTATAATATACTCATCTAAAAACGCCTTAATTTGTTGCGGTTTACGCAATATCAATTCAGCAGATAAGTCGCTGTTATCATTCTGTTTGGATTCTTCAATAACAATACCATGTGCTTGCTCTATACAACGGTCGCATATGTGAGCATCAAGACCCGCTATTAATAAACTTGTTTCTGGCTTTTTCCTACCACAAAACGAACACTCTAATTCTTCCTTTGCCATAAATTTTAAAAATTAAATCCCTTGTAAAACTATTGAAAAACAGTTACTTAATATAAATAACCACCTCTTACTAACGTTAGAGACTTATTTATAGTATAAAATTATTTACGCTCTAAAATCTCGTCGATCATTCCATATTCTTTAGCTTTATCTGCTTTCATCCAATAATCACGATCACTATCTTGGTATACTTTATCGTACTTTTGCCCAGAGTGCTTACTAATAATTTTGTAAAGTTCTTCTTTTAAAATTAAAATCTCGCGAGCTGTAATTTCGATATCACTAGCTTGTCCTTGAGCACCACCTAGAGGTTGATGAATCATAACCCGCGAATGCGTTAAACCACTTCGCTTTCCTTTTTCTCCAGCACATAGCAATACTGCTCCCATAGAGGCAGCCATCCCTGTACAAATGGTAGCCACATCTGGCTTTATAAACTGCATGGTATCATAAATACCTAAACCTGCATAGACGCTTCCTCCTGGTGAGTTTATGTATATTTGTATGTCCTTGCTTGCATCAGTACTTTCTAGGAATAATAATTGCGCTTGAATAATATTGGCCACTTGATCATTAATTCCTGTTCCTAAAAAAATAATACGATCCATCATTAAACGAGAAAACACATCGAATATCGCAATATTCATTTGACGTTCTTCAATAATATTTGGAGTTAAGTTTGTTGGATACATACTACTCATTATTTTATTATAGTACGTACTGCTAATACCCTGATCTTTAATTGCGAATTTTTCAAATTCTTTTGCGTAATCCATATAGTGTTTTTGTAGTCTTTTTAAGTTATTATTTTTTTAGGCTGATAAAATTAATCAATTTCACACATTTTAAAGAATGTCCTTTAGATTTAATTTTAACAAAAGGTATTGAATTTCATTAAATTCAACTCTAAAGATAAGAATATATTATGAACTCCTCTTTCATTTTTGTTGTAAACCTGTTAATGCATTATTAGTCTGCATTGCAGCTTAAAAATGCAATGGAACGCCGTTTAGCAATAATGAGATAAAACTTATAAAAACCATGACGCTTTTCCGCAACAAAATATATCATAAGAGGAGGTGAGATAAAAAGACAACAAAATACAAAAAAGGTTACAATTACCAGCCGTTATTTCTTTTTCCAAAAAATGACACTCAAAGTTTGCTGTTTTTGTTTAGTGCCTTTTTGCAAATTATTTACAAGTAATTAAGTTTTAAAGCCTTGTTCGTTTGCTACTACAGAAATACTTATTTATCGCCGTAAACTTCTTTAACGAAGGCTTCGTAAGACAATTCTTTAACTTTAATATTAGCTTTTTCTTTATATAAATTTAATAGTTTTTGACTAACCACTTGCTCAGACAAACGTTTTACCTCATCTTGATTAGAAAGCACTCTGGCAGCAATATCTTCTAATTCTTTATCACTAGGATTCATTTGCCCAAATTGTGCCATTTGCACTTTTATCATTGCTTTAGCACTTGCTTTAACGTCTTCAAAATCTACTTTTAAACCATTATCGTGCATGAGCTTACTTTCTATAAGTTGATAGCGCAAACTTTTTTCAGATTTTTGATACTCTTCTTTAGCCTGTACATTATCTAATTCTTTTTCTCCTGAAGCTTGCATCCATTTAGTAAGGAACTCTGCAGGTAAATCGAATTTTGTGTTTTCGACCAAATACTCCGTAACGTCGTTTAATAATTTTTGATCGGATTGTTGCACAAACTGCTTTTCGGCATCTTCTTTAATTTTAGCCTTTAATTCGGCTACAGTGGTGACGATATCTTTTCCAAATAGTTTATCAAACAACTCCTGATCCAAATCGGCTAATTCGCGCTTGTTAATTTCGTTAATAGTAAAGGAGACTTCAATATTTAAATCTTTGGCCAGGTCATGCTCTATTTTAAGTGCATGCATGAGTTCATGATCATCGTTGTATAATCCTTTTGTTTTTAGCACTATAACATCTCCAACTTTAGCACCTATAAATTGTTTTTCGGTAGCTTTTCCTTTAAATTTATCTAAAGTTAGTGTTACGGTATTATCTATTGCCTCGTCTTCATTTTTATACACTCCAGTAATCTCACTATCTTTTTCAACGGTATCTTGAGGCACCAGTTTACCGTATTGTTTTTGAATACGTTCTACTTGTTCCTCTATCATTTTAGTTCCTGCGATAATATTATAATGAGTTATCTGTTTTTTTCCATTTAACACCACTTCAAACTCAGGTGCTAAACCCAATTCAAATTCAAAAGAAAAATGATCGCCATTCCAATCTATATCATCTTGAGGTCTGGGTAAAGGTTGCCCTAAAACATCGAGCTTTTCTTCTGTTAAATACTTATTTAAAGCATCTTGCAAAAGTTTGTTTACCTCATCGACTAAAACCGCTTTACCGTATTGCTTCTTTACCATTCCCATTGGAACATGCCCCTTTCTAAACCCGGGGATGTTTGCTGTCTTTCTATAATCTGATAAAATTTTTTCTACTTTATCACTATAGTCATCTTTCGCAATATCTACTTTTACTACAGCATTTAATGCATCAATATTTTCTCTCGTAATATTCATTATGTATTGATATAAAAATTGGAGTGCAAAAGTATGATTTTTTTATACGCTAACAAAGTTTTCAAGCTGTTGTATTTCAGCTATTTTTTATCTTTTTTCATAAATGAGTGAAGCAGGGATTGTAGTACAGATAAAAGGACACTAAACCATATCGCTGTCCATAAACTACTTACCGAAAAGCCATCGATTAAGTGATCTGCTAAAAAAATAATTACCGCATTAATAATTAATAAGAATAGACCTAATGTAATGATTGTTATTGGTAAAGTTAAAATGATTAATACAGGTTTTACAAGTAGATTTAAAACAGATAGTACTACCGCCACGATTATTGCGGTTATATAATTATCTACTTGAACGCCCTTTAAAACATAGGCTAAAAAAAACACGGCTACAGCATTTAATAGAAGACGAATAATGAGTTTCATGTTTTTTTAGTTTTAGTTTACTAATTTATCTTATTAACGCGATTTCGATTTACGATTTAGAATGAAAAAGCCGTCAAATTGAGTGGTTTTTCAAAGTGAAACGAGGAAAAACTGTATCGAAATTAGGCTTTTGATTGAAAATTTATTGGTCTTCGATACCATTTTCTATCGAAAATCACTGACTGACGTAAATTTTCTTATCTCAAACTCACGTTAATTACTTAAATTTACAAAATTAATTACCGCTTCGTAAAAATCTTTAGGGTTTTCTGCATGCAACCAATGTCCTGCATTAGCAATGGTTTTTATTACTGCTTTAGAAAAATGCCTTCGTATTAATGCTTCATCTTGTAAAGCAATATATTCGCTGCGGTCGCCTCTTAAAAACAAAGTGCTTTTGTTATACTCGGCATGTATTGGTAGCGCTTCGCCTACTTCTGTTACATGAGTTTTAAGAATTTCTAAATTCATACGAAGCCCCAATTGTCCTTTTTCTACCCAATACAAGTTTTTTAATAAAAATTGTCGGGTTCCGGGTTCGGGAACATAATGAGACAAAAAAGTATCTGCTTGAGATCGGGATTTAATCACTTCAAAATCTAAAGCGCTCAATCCCTCTAAAATAGCGTCATGGTGCACGGGGTAAAATCGAGGAGAAATATCAGCAATTATTAATCTGGAAACCAATTCTGGATATTGAGTAGCAAAAAGCATGGCTGTTTTCCCTCCCATTGAATGCCCCAATAGTATACTGTCTTTAAGTTTTTTTTCTTCACTATAAGCCTTTAAATCTTCCGCAAGGACTTCGTAAGAAAAGGCATCGTCATGAAAGCTTCTCCCATGGTTTCGTTGGTCGACTAAATGAACCTGATAATTATTTTTTGCAAAAGACTTCCCTAATGTTTTCCAATTATCGCCCATTCCTAAAAACCCATGTAAGATAATTAAAGGAGCCCCTTCTCCAAATACATTTGAGTGTAAAATCATTAGTTTTAGTGTTTATTGTGTTTCATTTAATTTCAACTTATTTTTATACATATTAATCACATTTTCAATGCCTAAATATAGACTTTCATGAATTAAGGCATGTCCTATAGACACTTCAAGTAATTCAGGAACTTGTGCTCTAAAAAACTGTATATTATCTAATGATAAATCGTGCCCTGCATTTACACCTAAACCTATTTCGTGTGCTAACTTAGCACATTTAACATAGGCATTAACTGCTTCTTTATTCCCTAATTGATAGTGATGCGCATAGGCTTCTGTGTATAATTCTATTCGATGAACACCTGTATTTTTAGCTCCTTCAATTTGCTTTATTTCTGGATCTACAAAGAGTGATGTTCTAATGCCATGAGCATTAAATTCTGAGATAACTTCTGTTAAAAAATCTTTATTTTTAATTGTATCCCAGCCCGCATTGCTTGTAATGGCATCAGCAGCATCTGGCACCAAAGTGACTTGGGTAGGTTTTATTTCTAAAACCATGTCTATAAATTTAGGAATGGGATTCCCTTCTATATTATATTCGGTATAAACTACTGGTTTTAAATCGTACGCATCTTTGTATTTAATGTGTCGCTCATCGGGACGTGGATGAACAGTAACCCCCTCTGCTCCAAATCGCTGAACATCTTTCGCAAATTGTACCACATTGGGCAAATCGCCCCCTCTTGAATTTCGCAAGGTTGCAATTTTATTAATATTTACACTTAATTTAGTCATTCTTAATTTTATTTTAATGAAGTGGTTTAAACTTTTTTATTTAAGTGAAAAATAGTGTTTTTGTATCCAGATATGGTAATTTTTTAGTAGCATAGCAGCGCTACGGAAGTCAAAAATTGTGAAATATGGACGCAAAAAAGCATTTTTTTAGCAAATTGAAAAAAGTTTAAACCACTTCAATGCAAAAATACGAAGTATAACAGGGTGATTACACTATTTTTTAATTAATTTGCAGTAAAGATAAACGCAGAATAATGGGATTACAGAACTTAATAATTAATGACATAAAACCTCTACAATTAGAAGACAAAGTAAGTGAAATACAACAGCTTTTTAACCAATTAACTTATTCTCATATTCCTATAAAAAATAAAGAAGATGTGTATTTAGGCTGCATCTCTGAAACCGATGCGCATTGCTTTAATTGTGGTGATCTTCTAAAAGATCTTGGCTATACCATTGAAGGTTTTTTTGTGAGAGAAACTACGAATTGGCTAGATGTGCTTGAAGCCTTTGCACAAAACTCTACTAACATTATGCCCGTTTTAAATGAAAGCAATACCTACATAGGCTATTACGAATTAAATGATGTGATAGGGCTCTTTAGTGAAACGCCTTTTTTTGCTGAAATAGGAAGCATTTTAGTAGTAGAAAAAGGATTAGCCGATTACTCTTTTAGTGAACTAAGCCAGATTGTAGAATCTAATAATGGAAAACTATTGGGTGCGTTTATATCCAAAATTGAAAATGATGTTGCACATATTACTTTAAAGATAGGCAATACTGGTCTTAATGAGATTATGCAAACTTTTAGACGTTATAGTTATAATATTGTCTCGGGTCATGAAGAGGACACCTATATACAGAGTTTAAAAGAGCGTTCAGATTATCTGAACAAATATCTTAACATGTAATTAAGGCTATGAAAATTGCAATTTACAGTCAATTTAATAAGAAAAAATCTCAAGCGTCTTTAGATACCCTCCTTGAGGTTTTACGCGAAAAAAAAGCGTCCGTTTATATTGATCATGATTTATTTGAAGACATAAAGCACAACTTAAGCCAAACCAATAACTACCAAACGTTTTCGCAATTAGATGCTTCTTTTGATTTATTGATTAGTATTGGTGGAGATGGCACCATTCTTAGAGCAATAACACATGTAAAAGACTTAAATATTCCCATCATAGGAATAAATACTGGCCGCTTAGGTTTTTTAGCCACCATTCAATTCGACGAAATTAAAACTGCCATAGATCAAATCTTTAAAGGCAATTACAAACTCTCTAAGCGCACTTTACTTTCCATTGAGACTTCAAATGAAAATAAGGCCATTTCACAATTAAATTTTGCTTTAAATGAAATTGCTGTAAGTCGAAAAAATACCACTTCTATGATTACCGTAGAAACCCGTTTAAATGATGAGTATTTAACCTCTTATTGGAGTGATGGTTTAATCGTATCGTCCCCAACAGGATCTACAGGATATTCGCTTAGTTGTGGTGGTCCTGTAATTACTCCAGACACGACGAGTTTTGTAATTACTCCTATAGCCCCTCATAATTTAAGTGCCAGACCTTTAATAATAGAAGATTCTACAATTATTAAATTAAGGGTGAGCGGCCGAGAAGATAATTATTTAATTTCTTTAGACAGTAGAATTGCCACCTTGTCTAATGATACTGTGGTGACTATAAAAAAAGCGCCATTTACAATTAATATGATAGAATTAAATGATAAAACCTTTTTAGACACCCTTCGTAAAAAGTTACTTTGGGGTGAGGATAAACGCAATTAGGCAATATTTTACTTTAAAAACTGTTTTAAAGGCTATAACTTTTTACTCAAATTATTATAGGCTAATCTTATTTACTATATTTGCAAACTTTAAATATTTATGAGACGTTTAACACTTTTACTAACAATGCTTTTAGCCTTTCAATATGGACAAGCGCAAATAAATGAGCTTGGTCTTGTTTTAGGTGGAAGTAATTTTATAGGAGATGTTGGCTCTACAAACTACATTGCCCCAAATAGTCTTGCCATTGGTGGCATCTATAAATGGAATAGAAGTCCAAGACATTCTTACAGGTTCTCATTACTACTTACCGATTTAAAAGGAGTTGATAATAAATCAAACGATCCTAGCCGTATTGAACGCGATTATGAATTTAATTCTTCAATTACCGAACTGTCTTTAGGTCTCGAATATACCTTCGTAGATTTCGATTTACACGCAGGAGGGACCGTTTCTACTCCATATATTGCCACGGGTGTAACGGCAGCAAATTATGACGATTTTTATTTTAACACTCAAGGCCGTATTGAGCCTGGCGATTCCTCCACATGGGCTTTTGGAATACCTATCGCTCTGGGCTATAAAACGAGCATTGCTACTAAATTTATTTTAGCTTTCGAAATTGGTGCACGTTACACTTTCACAGACGGGCTAGATGGAAGTGTTCCAGAGAATGAGGATTTGCAAGCCACTTTAAGTTTTGGAAACACAAATAATAACGACTGGTATGTATTTACTGGTATTACATTAACTTATACTTTTGGTAGAAATCCCTGCTTCTGCCCCGATTAAAGTGACGCTAAAAGAAACCATAAATACGGCTCATTTACCTAAGCATATTGCCATTATTATGGATGGTAATGGTCGCTGGGCTAAACAAAAAGGAATGCTCCGCGCTTTTGGGCATGAAAATGGAACCAAAGCAGTAAGACAAACAGTAGAAGCCTGTGCCGAATTAGGCATAAATAATCTTACATTATATGCTTTCTCTACAGAAAATTGGAACCGCCCTAAAATAGAAATAGACACCTTAATGCGGCTATTAGTGTCCTCCTTAAAAAAAGAAATTAATACGCTTTCCGATAATGCTATTAAATTATCTGCTATTGGTAATTTAGAAGCGCTTCCACCTAAAGTACATCGCGAATTGCATGAAGTTATTGAGCTTACTAAAAACAATAAACACATGACACTCACTCTGGCTTTAAGCTATGGTGCTAGGGAAGAATTGATAAATGCTGTTAAAAAAATAAGCGATAAAGTTAAAAATAATATAATTTCTTCTGAAAGTATTGACGAATCATTAATTAATAAGCATCTTTACACGCAAAATTTACCAGACGTAGATTTAGTTATTAGGACGAGTGGTGAGCAACGCATAAGTAATTTCTTATTGTGGCAAATAGCCTATGCAGAATTATACTTTACTTCTGTTTTATGGCCAGATTTCCAAAAAGAAAACTTATATGAGGCAATTGTAGAATATCAAAAAAGAGAACGAAGATTTGGGAAAACAAGTGAACAAATTAACTAAACAACTACCTTTAATAATCCCAGTAAAGCATTTATTTATCGCTCTAATGTTCTTAGGAGCACTAATCGTTAATGCCCAAAAAAGCCCTTTCGAGAATGCAAAAAAATACACGATTGAAGACATTACTATTAAAGGAAATACCGTGTTTAATGCGCAAACTATTGTGGCCTATTCAGAGCTTACCAAAGGGGAGACTATTAATGTGCCTGGAGAAGAGATTAGTAATGCGATAAAAAAATTATGGAAATCTAATTTATTTAGTGATATTGGTATTTTTCTGGTAAAAACAGAAGGCAATTCTGCTTGGTTAGAAATACGTTTATCAGATTTACCACAACTTAACGATGTAAAAATTAAAGGCGTAAAAAAAGGAAAGTTTGAAGGCATTATTAAAGATAATAAATTAGATAAAGGCACTAAGGTTACAGAAAACTTAATTACTACCACTAAAATATACCTTGAAAACAAATACAAGAAACAAGGGTTTTTAAATTCTAAAGTAAATATTAACACCATTGCGGTTAAGGATAGTTTAAACGAAGACAAGTCTACCGTAAATATGGTGATCGCCATTGACAAAGGTGAAAAAGTAAAAATATCTAATATTGTTTTTGAAGGCAACGAAGTACTTAGCGATAAAAAACTAAGAAAAGCCATGAAAAATACGAAACAGAAAAAAGCCATTCGTATTTTAAAACGTTCCAAATACATTCAAAACGATTACAAAGAAGATCTAACTAGCATTATAGATAAGTACAAAGAAAATGGGTACAGAGATGCAAGAATTATTTCGGATAATCTTGTTAAAAATGATGACAAAACTGTTTCGCTTAACATCACCGTAGAAGAAGGAAATAAGTATGTTTTTGGAGATATTACCTTTATAGGTAATACCGTTTATTCAGACGAATTATTGAGGCGTTACGTTGGTATTGAAAAAGGAGACACCTATAATGGCGTATTACTTCAAAAAAGAATTGCTGATGATTCTAAACCTGATGCAGACGATATTACGAACCTCTATCAAAACAATGGTTATTTATTTTCTACCATAAATCCTGTAGAAGTTAATGCCGATGGTAATGTTATTGATATGGAAATTAGAATTACTGAAGGCAAAGCAGTATATTTTAACAAAGTAAGTGTCGTTGGTAATGATAAAACAAACGATCATGTTGTTTATAGAGAAATTCGTACGCGACCAGGAGAACTTTACAGTAAAGCTAATGTCGTAAGAACAATTCGTGAATTGAGTCAATTAGGCTTTTT
>CALDCO010000095.1 GCA_937937185.1 uncultured Flavobacteriaceae bacterium | reverse complement strand
ACAAATATTCCAAAAATGGCGAAACCGCGATAAATATCCAGTAAATCAATCCTTTTTTTTACAATGTTAGGTTTTTTGCTCATTTTTTTTACATAAGCTACTCGCTAACCACCAAAGACGGTTTACTATTCCTAACCCCATAATAAAGAATATATCCATAACACAGTGTTACAAAAACAAATGCCACTCCAAAACCTTTAGAATCGATTAAATTACCACAAGCTAAAGGGATAAAGGCACCACCAACAATAGCAGTACATAATAGTCCAGAGCCTTTAGGCTTTAAATCGCCTATACCATCTATGGCTAAAGTGAAAATGGTTGGAAACATAATAGAGTTAAATAACCCTACAGCAAGAATACTCCACATCGATAATAAACCAGTAGTACTAATAGAAATTAAAATTAAAAGAATAGCAATTGAAGCAAATATGGAAAGCACTTTACCTGGACTCATGATTTTCGTTAAATACGAGCCTATAAAACGACCAATCATGGCACCAGACCAATAAAATATTACAAAAATACCCAGTAAAGCCTTATCGTCTGTTCCTACTAAAGATTTATTAAATGCTTTTGCAACCACTTCAGCAATGCCCATCATTGTACTGTTTTCTGTAATTAAGGGCATCATATTCATGTCTTGAAAATAGTTAACTAAAAAACTGCCAATAGACACCTCGGCACCCACATAACAAAATATTCCCAATACGCCAAGCATTAAATTAGGTTGCTTAAAGGCATCGCTATAAGTGCCTGAGCTTTTTTCGCTAATTAATTTTGGAAGCTTTGCAAAAAAGAAAAATATAGCAATAAGTACAATGAATAAGGCTAAACCTATAAAGGGTTTTTGAACCGCTGAAGCTTCGGTAGTTAAATAAGCTTGTTTAGCGGTTTCTGTAAGTGAAGCAATTTCGTCTTTGGTTTTAATTTTATCACTTAAAATAAATAAAGCGCCAATGGCTGGCGCTATAGCAGTACCTAAAGAGTTAAAGGCTTGGGATAAATTTAATCGGCTAGAAGCGCCATCTTCACTCCCTAATACAGCAACAAATGGATTGGCTGCAACTTGTAAAACAGTAATGCCTCCAGCAAGAATGAAATAAGCGAATAAAAATGTTCCAAAAACGCGATAAGAAGCCGCAGGATAAAATAATAAACAACCCAGTGCCATAGTAAGCAAACCTAAAATAATGCCTTTCTTATAACCAATTTTAGAAAGAATATAACTGGCAGGAATAGATAATATAAAGTAAGCCCCAAAAAAAGCAAATTGCACTAATATGGCTTGAGAATAAGATAAAGTAAATAATTCTTTTAATCTAGGTACTAGAGAATCGACCAGAACTGTAATAAAACCCCAAAGGAAAAACAAAGTGGTTAATAATATAAATGAGGAACGATAAGATTTTGTTTCTGTCATAATTTAATTTATTGAGATTTCGTCTACAAATAGCCAACTTCTGCCATCGTGCTTATGCCCCAAATGCCATTCTGGTAATTTGCCTAGTTTTTTTGCTTTAATTTTTAGGTAGCGATAAGATGCGTTTATTTGACTAAAAGAAATGGTTTTAATCGCAACGTCTTCAGAGGGTGCTGCCGCATTAATTTTTTTTCGAGGGTTTAAAAGCTTGAATTTTTTGCCGTCTTTAGAACCATAACATGCTACTTGGGTAGGATAAAAAATCCACGACCGTTGGTCTTGTAAAAAATTCACTTTTACCTCACTAAGCGGTTTTAAACTTCCAAGATCTACGGTTGCTATTAGGTCTTTATCAAAATACCCTTGCCAAGTTCCTGTTCTAAAATCTTGGGCGCCAAGAATACCATCAATCAAAGCATTTTTACCGCCGCCGTTATACTGGTTAGCATATTCTGTTTCTAATTGTATCGACAAGTTGGGATCTATTTTAAAGAATGGAGTGGTAATTATCGGGCTTTTTTCATTATTTAATTCGGCATAGACTTTTAAATTACCTGCTTCAGAGATAGTAAATGGAGTGGTGTATTTTACGTAATTGGAGTTGTTTTTAGAATAAAAAATGGCAGCCCCCTTAGTATTGCTTTGTAATTCAATTGTTGTAGATTCATTAAAGGCAATGTCTCCTTTCGATATAAAAGGTGGCGACACAATTAAATGGTCTTTTATTTCGGTTTTTGGTTCTTGTCCAGATTTGCTACCCCATACCGCAGGAGTATTTGTCATCTCAAATTCTAATACACCTCCACTAATTAGTTCCTGGTGTGTTAAGTAAGTTCTGTCTAATTTTTTTCCGTTAAGTGAGGCCTGTTCAATGTAAATATTAGTCTTGCTAAGGTTTTTAGCCAAAACCGTAAATTGTGTTCCGTTTTCCAGGTTAAAGGTGCCTTTTTCAACTAATGGCGTGCCAATAATATATTCATTGGCTCCAGGCGTTACAGGATAAAACCCTAAGGCACTAAAAATGTACCATGCGCTCATTTGCCCACAATCTTCATTTCCAGAAATGCCATCGGGAGCGTTAGTGTATAATTCGGTTAAAATTTGCTGTACCTTTTCTTGGGTTTTATGGGGCTTGTTTACAAAATTATAGAGGTAAGCCATATGGTGGCTCGGTTCATTACCATGCGCATATTGCCCAATTAAACCAGTGATATCTACCTGTTTTCTTCCAGAAGTTTGGTCTTCAGCAATAAATAATTTATCAAGCTGGGTTTCTAATTTTTCTTTTCCGCCTAATAAATTAATAAAACCAGAAATGTCTTGGGGCACGTAATAGCTATATTGCCAGGAATTGGCTTCGGTATAATTAAAATTAACTTCATAAGGATCGAAAGGGGCAAACCAAGTATTGCGAAAACGACCGCGCATAAACTGAGACTTGGGATCAAAA
>CALDCO010000094.1 GCA_937937185.1 uncultured Flavobacteriaceae bacterium | reverse complement strand
CCTTATGTTTTTAGCTTCGGCGTTTTCCTTATTTATTTTATCGTTTTTGAAGTTTTTTTGCAAAGAACTTTAGGGAAGTACATTACAAAAACCAAGGTAGTCATGGAAGATGGCTCTAAACCAAAAGCATCAGATATTATTATTAGAAGTTTATGCAGGTTAATACCGTTTGAAGTGTTTTCTTTTTTAAACGATGACGCAAGAGGTTGGCACGATTCCATGTCTAACACTTATGTGGTAGATGCTAAGAAATTTGAAGCAAAACGTACCGCTCAAAGTGAATTGGATAAGATAGGTAAACCTGTTATTTGAAATGCTCAAAAAAGAAAAGATGAACAATCAAAAAAAGATCAATTTCATTTTTGGAAACAGTGTGGAAATAGTATTGATAACACCTTTTTGTTGTGCGCAATGCAAAAAAACACAGCAGTGAATAAACTGAAAACTATAAGAAAATATTACAAACCCATTCAACCAACAGTTTCGATTGACGATAATGAAATAAGCTATCAAGAAAGCCAATCAAATAAGGAAATTGAAAACTACGTTTATTGCTTTTGGCAACTTAAAACACAGAAACCCTTGTGTAAGAATTACAATTATCGAGTTGTTTCTGACGGGTGTATCGATATCTTTTTTGACCATAAGCAACCAAATAAAAATTTTATAATGGGATTTTGTCGAAAGTATACTCAATTCCCATTAGGAAAAGAGTTTGATTATATCGGAATTCGGTTTTTACCTTCTGCATTTCCGCACTTGTTCGGTGTTAATGCCAAAACGTTAAGTAATCAATCTCAAAACCTAAACAAAGTTTTGCCTGATTTTTCTGAGTGGATTAATTCAGCCATCAAAACTTCTAATTCATTTGAAACTATTGCAAAAATCTTGAACGATAAAATAATTAGATTTTCAAAGAATCAAGATATTTGCTATGATCATCGTTTTTTAGATTCTTTAAACTTGATTTTCCGAAAAAACGGATATTTGAATACTGAAAAAGATCTTAATACTGGTTTAAGCCCTCGACAACTTCGCCGAATTTTCAATTTTTATATTGGTACAACAGCAAAATCTTTTAGTAATGTTGTGCGTTTTCAATATATTTTGAATGCCAATCCTTCAAAACAAAGTCTAAAAGAAAACAAACTGTACTATGATGTTGGATTTTTTGACCAAGCCCACTTCATAAAAAACTTCAAAGCGTTTTACGGAATCACACCTTCTGAGGCCTTCTATTGAGTTTGTCCGATTTTTACAATGCATCGGTTTCTAGTCAACTTAAATTTGTAGTCAATAAAACACATTGACCATAAAAGTAGCATGATTAACTGTATTTGTTTTACTTTTTTAGTGTCGCAAATGCACAAACAACAAACAAAATGAAACTTAACGCGGGAATAATTACCAAAAAATTACAGGAGACAAAGAAATTTTACACCGAAGTACTGGACTTTGGAGTAAGTTTTGAAAACGATTTTTATCTATTACTCCACACACCAAATCAATCTAATGAAATTAGCTTTTTACTACCTAACCATCCAAGTCAAAAAACCATTTTTCAGCCAGCATTCAATGGAAAAGGAGTTTATTTAACTATTGAAGTTAAGAACGTAGACGAAATTTATAACCAATTAAAAAATAAAGGGTTGCATATGGAAGTTGAACTCCAAGATGAATCTTGGGGCGACAGACATTTTGCAATTAAAGATCCAAACGGAATAGGAATTGACCTTGTGACGTATAAAAACCCTGAAGAATAAGGTGCTATATACAGTCATTTGAATACAATAGCGGTATGAGTACAGACTTGAATGTTTTTACATTTAATTAATCCTTTCATTGCTTAAAAATATAACGTTCTAAAATTCGTTCCTTTTATAAGAGGTCAATAAAAATATCTCGGTACTTGAAATATCACTTTTACTAAAATTGAAATCGAATATTTAAATTCTATGGTGGTACAAAATAAAAAAGCATTCTTTTTTTTAAAAGAATGCTTTTTCAAAAATACTAGGATTAAATCGTTAGTATTCCGTCTTACATTAAGGAATAAAAAGGGAAATTTCTATAATTTCACTTTTTAAATTGAGGGATTATTATCCTTGATCAGACATAAGTGCAAAGAATTTATTTATGTTTGGAAGAATAACAATACGAGTTCTTCTGTTTCGTGATCTACTTTCTCTGGAGTCATTATCTGTTAATGGTTGGTAGCTGCTTCGGCCAGAGGCAATTAATTTCGCAGGATCGACATTATAATCTTTCTGAAGTTTACGAACCACAGAGGTCGCTCTTAAAACACTTAAATCCCAGTTGTCTGCAACACGGTCGTTGTTTATGGTTCTGGCATCAGTATGGCCTTCAACCATAACTTCAATACTTGGTTCAGAATTAATAACATCGGCTAATTTTTGTAAAATAGTGTTTGCTTTAGAACTTATTTTGTAACTCCCACTGTTAAATAGCATTTTGTCAGAAATAGAGATCATCACTACAGTTTCATCAATATTAATGGCAATATCGTCATCATCATTTAAAGTGCTCGTATCTATCGTTCTCTTTAAATTGTAGGAAACCGCTAAATTCATAGAATCTTTAAGCGTTTTCGCTTGGCTTAATTTATAAGGATCTACTTTGGTTAGCGTTTCTCTCATTTGACGTTTTGTAGCATTTGAAATCACTGCGGTGTTGCCAACAGCATCAAATTTAACGTCGTTTTCATCAACTAAAGAGTTAATTTTAGTGTTGTATTTCTCAACACGGGCTTTAATGACATCAAATTTAGCTTCTAAATCTTCATTTGCGACTTTAGTTTTAGTAAGCTCATTTTGTATTTCTCCATTTTCTCGTTCTAAGGCTAAATATTTCTTTTTTGAAACGCAAGAACTCATTAATAATACGGCGATTAATAAAATGGATATTTTTTTCATAATATATAATTTTTGGTTAGTAGCTTAATTTTACACACAGAGTATTTACGAGAACGAGAACGAAATAGATGTTTACTGGTCATTTTTTTCTGCATAATTTAGATGAAAAGCAAAAAACAACCCATGAAGCGATTGTTTTATGCTTTTTCCGTATGATTTATATTATTTCTCACTAAGTTTAGTAATTACCCTTCTGCATGCTCTATGGTGGCAGGCGCCACTGAGCTATCATGGGAGCTGTAATATTCTTCTAATAAATCCATTGTAACCGTTAACAAATCTTTAGTTTCGAGTAATAAACCAAAATAGAGCGTTGTGTTTTTAGGGCTAGATTCTTCAGTTCTCGTTCGCGCGACTTGTTTTACGATTTTATCATTCACTAAATTAAGCACTTCTTTTTTACGGTTAATGATAGCTCCTATTTGTTCGAATGAAAGCGAATCGAAGGCCTCTTTGGTCTCGTTAAATAAAATTTCTAAGACATCATCAACTTCTTTAAGCTCTTTAATTTGGCTAAATTTTAATTTTTTATGATTATTATTAATGTGCTTATGGCTTACTTTAGAAATGTACTCCAAAGATTGGGTCATGTCTTGTAAATAACCCAATATATTTATGTAAAAGTTACTGGCCGTTAAACTGGATTCATCCAGATTTTTAATAAAGTAAAAGATATTATCTCTGAGATTATCGACTTCCGATGACAATTTATCTATTTGTTTTTTATTCTTTTTTAGCAGTTTTAAATCTTGTTTAGCTAAGCCTTTAATGGCACTAGAATAAATGCGATTCCCTCGTTTTATAACATTAGAAATGTTTGCTGCACTTTCATGAATTACCCCTTGAACAGAACTACTATCGGTTTCTTTTAAGCTGTCTTCTTCAATGATTTTGTTTGATGCTTTTTTATGTGATAAGTAGTTTCGTACTAATAAGCCAACGGTAAGTAATAATAGGATAGGGGTCATTACACTCGGATTCCATTTTATTAAGAACACCACTATTCCCGCGGCAATAAAAGCACCAATTGCAGTGCCAAACCATCCGCCAATAACATTTAACACACCTGCAACACGGTATACGGCACTTTCTCTTCCCCAGGCGCGGTCTGCAAAAGAAGTTCCCATAGCAACCATAAATGTAACGTAAGTGGTAGATAATGGCAATTTCATTGATGTTGCAATGGCAATTAATACACCAGCAACCATAAGATTTACAGCAGCTCTAATCATATCAAAAGCAGGTGCGTCTATACTTTGATCTTTAGTTAATACAACATCAGGTTTTTCAAAACTCTTGCTTATTTTCTCTTGCGTGGGTTTTGGTATAATAAAGTTAATAGCATCTGATAACCAAGACGTGCCCTTTACAATACTTCTTGATAAAAGATTTGGTTTGAACTTTTCATGTGTATCATTTTGACGTGATAAACTTAATTCAGTTTCTGCAACAGTTTTTGCTTTTTTAGAGAACCATAAGGTTAATACCATTATAGCGCCAGCGATGAATAGCAATAAAGGCTCGGCAGGGACTTTTTTATCTAGCACTGCCATTGAAAAATCGGCAGGTAAAGTTCCAGACATTAAAAAAGCGTTTTGCATCGCCTCATAAGAATGGTAAGCTGCCATAGGAACCCCTATAAAGTTTACTAAATCATTTCCAGAAAAAGCTAGAGCAAGACCAAAAGTACCCACAGCAATGACAACCAGTAATATGGTTTTTTTTGTGATGGTTTGAAAGGCATATGAAACCCCTAACCAAAGCACAAAACTTCCTAGAATAATAAAGATTTCATTACCTTCAACAAGCCCTTTTAAATCTTTGTAATAAGGAGTGCCTTTTAGGCCTTTTAAAAAAATAAAATAGGTAATGGCTGTCAAACAAAAAGCGCCAAAAACAATTCCAAAATTTTTAATTTTATTTTCATATTGAAATGTAAAAATTAACCGCGATACCCATTGTACAAGAGCACCTACAGAAAAAGCTATAAATACAGACATAACAATACCACTTATAATAGTAATTGCTTTTTGGGTATTAATATAATTTCCTAAATCGGCCAAAGTTTGCGAGTCTGAACCACTAATTTTAATTAAAGACATAACAACAGCAGCGCCTAACAAGTTAAATACAATGGATACAGTGGTAGAAGTTGGTAATCCTAAAGTGTTGAAGAAATCTAGCAGTAAAATATCTGTAATCATTACGGCCATAAAAATGTACATAATTTCCTCAAAACTAAACATCGCGGGTACAAAAATACCTTTACGAGCGACTTCCATCATTCCGCTAGAGAAAACAGCGCCTATAAAAATACCTAAACTGGCCACAATCATAATAGTTCGCATAGATATGGCCTTAGAACCAATAGCAGAATTTAAGAAATTAATGGCATCGTTACTAACACCAACAACAATATCAGCAACTGCTAAAATTGTAATGGCAATCAACATAAATAAATAAATACTATCCATACCTTATTAATTGAAAACTAGATTTGCAAATATCTTTAGACTCTTTGAGTGCATTGTTATCTTAATGTTAACTTTCATTAATTTACCTAGAAGTGAATATCGAAGCCTAATCTAAAAGTAATATTATCGTCTTGACCATCTAAAGTGGTGTAACTTAAATCGCTCTGTACTTTTAGCTTGTGACCAACGACATATCTGGATCCACCTAACGTATATTGTTCTTGTGGAAGATTGCCCGTAACGGGTTCAAAATCTACCGTTGTAAAACGCCCTGCAATTTCATAATTATTTTCAAACAAATAACCGGCTTGCAAGTTAAGCGCATTTCCTGTTAATACAATATCTCCTGTTGGTGTGCCGTCTATGTCTGTTGCCACTTCTTCTTCTGCACTACGTTTTGCGTATTCTCCCATAAATGAAAAGCCTTGATATTTAAACATAGCATCTGCAAAAATAGTTGTTTGGTCTGTTTCGTATAAGGAACCGTCAGACCTAAACATATAATCGCCAGCAAAGCCTCTTTCTCTAACAGCATCTTGATTTAAGTTATAAGTAAAACCAACCATTAGTTTAGGCGCCTTTTCTCGTTTTAAATCGGCTTGTACATAATCGCCTTTAGATTTAAAGGTTCCAAAAGGTAAAAACTCTAAACGCGCAGTGTATTGAAGGCCACCTTCATTGCCCTCAGTAACGTTTCGGCCTTCTCCTTGCGAAAGTGATAGTTTTTCACGCATTACGAAATCACCTCCTAGTTTTGATTTATGGCGTAATTGCACTCCCAAATCGCGATCAATATTAAAACGACTGTTTAATAAAGAGCGGTCTATTAATTGAAGATTGGCAGAAGAAACCACACGTTCAACATTTCCAGGTAGTTTGGTTTGCCCAGCCCAAAGTTCAAAGTTTTTAGCAAAGGTCCATTTAATAACTGCATCAAGAATAATACGTGGTGTGTTTCGGTTAAATTGATTGGCACCAGAAACGTCTCTATTGGTTAACCCTAATTCAATTTTATATTTTATCTTAGGGTTATAGGCAAAACCATCAAATTTTAAACGGGATCGTCTTACTATAAAATTATGATCCGGGCTTCCGTATTGTTCGCCATCATGATCCCAAGATGTCATAGAGCGCACTTGAAAACGGGGGGCAAATTTTACACTAAAAGAACTGTCTTTAGCTGTAAAATTAATTAATCCTTTACCAAATTTGGTGTCGCTAATTTCTTGTGCGTTGGTAGAGATATAAACACACAAAAAAACTGTGGCTAGTATAATTTTAAATTTCATGGTATGTATTAGTTTTTGTCGCAGCAAATAACCAACACTAATGTTAATTTAATGTTTCTAAATGATTAATTTAGAATGATTTTTTAAAAAAAAGGCTGCTTTAAGAGAGCAGCCTTAAATAGAAATCACATTAATCAGTCGACAAAAACTAATAAATTATATGAAATCCAATATTTTAGTCTAAAATCGTACACAACAAATATCTTAGTTAAAGTTAAACTTAAGGTAAAGCAAATATTAAGGAATTATTAATGTTTTGCAGCTGACCATGTATTTTTAAATAATTGATATTCAATTATTTGTGTATTTAATGTTAATTTAATGTTACCTAAGTGTTTATTTATGGTAAATATTTTCTATGTTTAAGTTTCAAGTAAAAAGAATCATAATTATGAAAAATATAGCTTCTCTATTAATATTACTTTTTGTAACCTTTACCTTTGCTCAGAATGGAGTAAAGCCCAAATTTGAAAAAAAAGGGGATCAAACTAAGGCCGTCTATTATCATGAAAATGGACAAATTGAACAAGAGGGCTATTTTAATAAAGAAAATAAATTACAAGGGACTTGGACAAGTTATGACGCTCAGGGAAATAAAGTAGCTATTGGAAAATATGAGAATGGTGTTAAAGTTGGCAAATGGTTGTTTTGGTCTAACGACGCTCTTAAAGAGGTTGATTATGTAAACAACTCTATTGTAAATGTAAGCGAATGGCAAAATAAAACGCAAATAGCGACTACGAATAAGTAACGAACAAAATATATTATTATAAAATTAAAAATCCTGTCTGTAAAAGTAGACAGGATTTTTTTATGTGTTTTTCACTTAGTTTACTGTCCAACTAGCACCCCAAGTGGCATAGTCTGTTGCGGTACCGTTGCCATCTCCAGTTAAGAAATCGGCCTCGGTAAAACTTACTTCAGTATCATTTTTAAGCTTCAAAGTAACATCTACAAAAGTAACATCTGTAACTTGCAAATCGCTACTAAGCACACCTGCTCCTGTAGGGTTGTCTCCTAAATCACCATCTAAATCAAAACCTTCTTCAAATCCTGTAAGGTGTACATTATTAAAGATGCCTTGAGTTCCTGCTCTTAAACGAATGGCCTCATTAGCTGTTGAAGCACCTAAGCCTATAATCGTTAAATTGTTTACTGTGGGTTTAGAGAAATAGCCGCCTGCATTACTAAAATCGGTGTTAAACCCGTCTGCTTCTATACCTTTATCATGGCTTTGGCCGTGTTTTACATAGGCATTAGTTATTGTTCCGGTATACCCTTCAGTCCAATCTATAGAATCGTCTTGAGCATTAACAACAGATAAATAGTCGACATTAACAGTGCCGCCAAAAAACTCAACACCGTCGTCTTTGCCCTCAAAGGCTTGGATAAATTCTACAACAGTTCCATTACCTACACCATAAAAAGAAATGCCATTATTTTCAGATTGCCCATCTGCGGAACCGCCAGAATATTCAACTCTAACATAACGTAAAATCCCAGAGTCGTCTGAAGCATTAGTGCCTCCATATGGCAAACTTGCAATTTCAGAGGTTGATGTAGAGTTTCCTGTTACAGAATTTATTGGTGCGCTACCTAAGATAATAAGTCCGCCCCAATCTCCAGCAGAAGGCGAAGACGCATCTGAGGTGAATACAATAGGATTGTCTGCAGTACCGCTGGCTATAATTTTTGCACCTTGAGAGATGGCGACATACACATCGGCACCAGAAGCTAGTGCTTCTAGTGTCATTCCAGCAGGGATTTCTAAGGTGGTTCCTGCGGCCATAATTAACGACCCATTTATTTTGTAGGTGTTATTGGCGTCTAAAGTTAAATTCTCTGTAAAAGTACCAGATAAAAATATGGTTTGTGGGTCGTCTGTTCCGTCATCATTAGTTGTTACGGTATTGTCGTTAATTATGATGTCTGCAGTATCGTCTGTAGAACATGCGAATAGCATACTGACTAATGCTAGGCTAAAAATTAATTTCGTTTTCATTTTTTTAAGTTTAATAGTTTCTTTTTTAAAATTTGTATTTAAGTTGCAGACCTAGATTCATACCTCGTTTATAGTCTGACACGCCTTTTCCATTTGCAGAGTTCACTGTAATGTCTCCAAGTGTAGTTTCTCTAAAATACCTCACACTAGGATTTAAAAGGTTTTTTGCGTTAACGTTTATTTCAAATTTCTTTTTGATTGTATTTTTCCATATCAAGTCTAAAGTAGGGATGCCCTTTTCGATGACATTTCCTAACTGTCCAGAGCCTAAGGCGTCTATTCTATTAGAGAAATAAGAAAACACAAGATTGGCTACAGGTTTATAATTTTCAAAATTTGGAGAATAACTAACATCTGCATTTAGAATTAGAGGAGAAGCGCCTTGAAGTTCTTCTTCAGTTTCAGTAAAACTTACATCAAAGAAATTGCCATCTATAGTTTCAAATAAATCTTGTTTAGTGTTCATATAGGTCGCATTAAAACCCAGAGATAATTTAGCATTTTCTTTTTCTTCGTTGTATAACAAATTCTTACGTAATTCTACTTCTATTCCAAATACCGAAGCCTTATCTCCTGTTCTAAAATAACGCTGTGTCCCTGTGGCATCTGCCCCAACAACTAAATTTATAGGGTCGCTAATTTGCTTTGTAAAGGCGGCTAAGGAAAAGAGTTCGCTATTGCCAAAAAACCATTCGTATTTTAAATCGGCATTAATAATCTCTGAAACCCCTTTCTCTAATAAGTCAGGATTCCCCCCTATTCTTGTGGAAATGTCTTCGTACACGAAAGGCGCCACTTCTTTAAATTCTGGAATGGAAACCGTTTGGCTGGCAGAGAAACGAATATTTTGCTCGTCTGAAAGCGCATATTTAACATTTAAACTAGGTAATACAAAGTTTTGTTTAGAACCAACGTTGCTATTTCCTAAATTCCCTAAGTTTATCACATCAAAATTAATGTTTTGTTGAAAAGCTTCCAGTCTAAGTCCAGGAACAAATAACCATTTTTCACCAGCTTTAATTTCTGTATCTAAATACCCTGCATAAATATTTAATGACCCTTCATATAAATTTTCTGGACTTCCTGGTCGGTTCGTATTGGATAAGTCTCCAAAAGAATTGATTACTTTTATTTCGTAAACACCATTAGGTGCATTACTTAGATTAAGGTTATTTAGAGTGAAGATGGAATTAAAATTATTCACATCAGCGATAGGAAAATCGGAATCGACAATATCATACCCATAGCGAATATTCTCAAAAGCTCTTGTTTTGCTCCTTCCATTGTACCCGATATTTAATTTCAATTTATCTGAAAATTCATAAGAAAAATTTAATATGCCATTAGATTCATCGTCTTTAATGTCTTGAAAGTAGCGTTGGTTATCGAAAACAACGTTACTATAAAAAGTAGGATTT
>CALDCO010000093.1 GCA_937937185.1 uncultured Flavobacteriaceae bacterium | reverse complement strand
CTTGCAGCAGATATAGCAGCACATACACCAGCTAAACCTCCACCTACTACTACAAAATCAGCACTATACTTTTCAATTTTGTTTTCTCTTCCTTTTTGACTAAATGCTTCTGTAATCATTATTCCCTTTGCGCTCTATTATTATATATGATTAAAATCCCTAGGCTTAGAACGATTGTTCCAACGCCTCCGACGATGAGTGTAGCAACATTGGCAAAAAAAGTAAGTCCCAATATTAATAGTCCAATTGTACTAATACCCATTCCAATAATACGCCCACCTCGTTTATTGCTGTTGTCTTTGCTTTCAGTTTTAAAAGAGACAATCTCTTCATTATAATTCACTACAAATTCTTCTTTTCCCAGGACATACTTAAATAATTCTATGAGTATTAACAAAACAATAGGGATACCAACTCCCATTGTCATTTCAGCAGTTCTATTTAATGAAATTCCTAGCCACTGTGGTGCCAAAAATTTAAAAAAGGCATTTACAAAAAGCGAGATAATCGTAACTATTAACGTGCTAACACCTGTAGCTCTTTTAGAAAACAACGCCCATAATGGTGGTAAAAACATTGCTGCTCCAGTCAATGCAGCAATACTCATAACGACTTCCACAATACCACCCATAAATGGCACTAATAATGCTACAACGATAGTTAGCAGTCCTAAAATTACTGTGGCTGTCCTACCTACTTTAATGAGTTTTTCATTACTGGCCCTTGGAAATATATTTTTATAAATATCGTTAGTAATAACCCCTGCCGAAATATTCAACGTCGTATTTACAGAACTAGAGGTTGCGAAAACCATACCCCCTAGCATTAACCCCAGCATCCCAACTGGCATTACCTCTTTACACATTAATAAATAAGCGCCTTCATTGGCTAATTCTGCTAAATTTGGATTTAATACTCTATAAATCATTGGAGGTAGCATCCAAATTAGAGGGCTAATAATGTATAAGCCACCAAATAACCATCCTACTTTTTTAGCGTCTTTTGGAGTGGCTACACTCGTATAGCGCTGAACATAAGCCCAGTTTCCTGCGATAAAAAACAAATTATATAATCCAAATACGACTAAAAAAGGCATTGAATATTCTTCGGTAACAAGATTGAAGAAATTTTCTGGAGCTTGATCTATGAAGTTTTCAAGGCTTCCTATCTTTTTAAAAGACAGTGGTAATACTATAAATACTGCTGCTGTCAATACTACAAATTGAAGAACGTCTGTTACTATTACCGCCCAAAGCCCTCCTATTGCAGTATATATCAAGATCAAAATACCTAATACGATAATACTTGTGGTAATAGGAATACCTGTGGAGACCTCAACAATTTTTGCTACAGGATATAAAAACGCCCCCGTTGTAAACAAGGACACAAATAAAAATAAGTAGGTATATACTTTTTGTGTTTGTAAGCCCAAGCGTTTGGTAATAAAAGAGGCTGCTGTGATGGCTTTGGTTTTTTGCCATTTTGGCGCTATAAAAAACCCAATAATGACGCCAGCTATTGCCATAGTCCACTGAATAGAAATGGCTACCCAACCACTCGAATAGGCTATAGACCCCCATACAACAAAAGTTCCAGCTGAGAAAAAGCTCATAAATAGAGACAATCCACTCATCCACCAAGGTAAAGCCCCTCCCGCTGCAAAAAATGAACTCAGGTCTTTTCCTGATTTTGAAAAACTAATTCCGCACACAAAGATGAGTACAGTAAAAAGTAGAATAACAATAATATCAATAGAATTCATACACACATATTTATGACAATTTAATAAGTTTAAAAATGACCTGATATCGCTTTTACTAGTATTATTTTCGGAAACGTTTCTGAAAACGTTATTTTTTTTCGGAAACGTTTTTATTTTTCTAAATTTGAAATCAAAATCAGTGTATTTTTTATGAAATATGTTACTATAAAAGACATTGCTAAAGCATTAAATGTTGCAGTATCTACAGTTTCAAGGGCCTTTAATGATAAATATGATATTAAACCCGAAACCAGAGATCGTATTTTAAAAAAGGCAACTGAAATGGGATATCGACCCAACCCTATTGCAAGAAAACTGGTACAGCAACGTAGCTTTAACATCGGTATAATTATTCCTGAATTTGAAAATTCTTTCTTTCCGCAGGTAATTATGGGAGCGCAAGAAGTCTTGCATCAACACAACTACCAAGTTCTTATTATGCAATCTAACGAATCGGTTGATTTAGAAATTCAAAATGCAAAAACGCTAGTTGATAATATGGTAGATGGGCTTATCATTTCTCTATCTGGTGTAGGAGATAATTTATCCTATTATAAAGAGCTAACAGAAAAGAAAATGCCGCTCGTTTTTTTTAATCGCGTACCCGAAAATATAGAAACTTCAAAAGTTGTTTTTGACGATTACAAATGGGCTTTTTTTGCAACGGAACATTTAATTCATCAAGGATTTGAGGATATTCTTTTTATATCTGGTGCAAATGAACTTATCCTTTCAAAAAATAGACGAAAAGGTTATGATGATGCCCATAAAAAACACCGAATTCCTGCTGGCAAAAAGATAACTTGTGGTTTTTCAATGAAAGATGGTGCTGAAATAGCGGAAAAATTGATTTCTAAAAACAACATCCCTAGAGCCATACTTGCGGCTAATGATGCTTGCGCCATTGGAATGATGCGCGTTTTTAAAGATTCTGGATTTAAAATCCCTGAAGATATTGCTATAGTAGGCTTTTCTGAAACCAAAATGGCAGCTCATATTTCTCCGACATTAACCTCTGTTGAACAGCCCACTTATGAAATAGGTAAAGCAGCTGCCCAGCTCCTTTTAGAACAACTTCAAAATAAAGGAATTCATATCCCTCAAACTATTGTATTAAATGGCCGATTGAATGTAAGAGAATCGTCTGTTGTTTTAAGTTGATTAACAGCTATCAAATCGCATTCCTGTTTTGTAATTGAATCTAAGACGGCGTTAATTTTGCTTCAATGGGCTAGCTTAGTTTGCCTTTGGCGTAAAGACCTGTAGCTAAACCAACATAAAATGGCACTTAAGGATTTCGATCTAAGAGGTTAATATAAAAAAGCCGTCAAATAGTGATTTTTCATAGTAAAACGAAGAAAAATAATATCTAAATTAGGCTTTAAATTGAAAATTGACTGGTCTTCGATACCATTTTCTATCGAAAATCATTCTGACTGACTTAAATTTTCTTGTGTCGAACTCACGATTGTAGAAACTAAAGCGAAATGCACTAAAGTGCATAGTTTTAACTATTTTTGATACCAATAAAAATAGATTTTTATGAAAAAAGGAGTTTTACTAGTAAATTTAGGTTCCCCAGACAGTCCAGAACCTAAAGATGTAAAAAAATATTTAGGTGAATTCTTAATGGATGAGCGTGTTATCGATGTGCCACTTTGGGCAAGAACCTTACTTGTAAAAGGCATTATTTTAAACACACGCCCAAAGCAATCAGCTAAGGCTTATAAGAAAATATGGTGGGAGAATGGGTCGCCATTAATAGTGCTATCTGAACAATTAAAAGAAAAAGTACAGGCAGAAGTCGATTATCCTGTTGCATTGGCCATGCGATATGGCAGTATGACTATTAAAAATGGGCTACAAGAACTCGTTGATAAAGGAGTAGACCAGGTTTTTTTAATTCCTTTATATCCCCAATTTGCAATGGCTACAACTGAGACAATCACTGTTTTAGCTGAAGAGATTAAGAACACTTACTTTCCGCAAATAAAAATTGAATCCTTACCCGCTTTTTATAATAACCTCGATTATATTGAAGTGCTTTCAAATTCAATAGCAGAAGCATTAAAAGGTAAAGCTTACGACCATTTATTGTTTTCTTATCATGGCGTCCCAGAACGTCACATTCGCAAGAGTGATATTACAAAATCGCATTGCAAAATAGATGGCAGCTGCTGTGAAACCCCTTCACCTGCGCATGAGTTTTGTTACCGCCACCAATGCAAAGAAGTGACGCGACTGGTCGCTAAAAAATTAAACTTAAAAGAAGCAACTTACTCCACCTCATTTCAATCGCGATTGGGTTTCGATCCTTGGTTGCGCCCGTACACCGACAGAACCATTGAGCGTTTGGGGAAAAGTGGCTTAAAGTCTATGGCCATTGTAACTCCTGCTTTCGTTAGTGATTGTCTGGAAACCTTAGAAGAAATTGCGATGGAAGGTGAAGAAATTTTTCATGAAATGGGCGGAAAAACATTTCATACCATTCCCTGTATTAATACCAATGCCGATTGGGTAGCGCTACTCGCAAAATGGGTGAACGAATGGGCTGCTGTTCCTGTTGAAGCTTAAAACAAAATTAGATTTACAATTAAGAGATTCCTTCTTTAGAGGGAAGTGAACATGACTAAAAACACTTCAGAAAATTTAGGGACAGAATCTATTAGTAAGCTATTAATAAAACAAGCTGTACCTGCTTCTATTGGTATTCTAGTGATGTCTCTAAATATATTAGTAGACACTATTTTTGTTGGCAATTGGATTGGTGCTCTTGCTATCGCTGCTATAAATGTGGTTCTCCCGGTTTCATTTTTTATTGCAGCATTAGGTATGGCTATTGGTGTGGGAGGATCTTCCATTATTTCTCGCGCGCTTGGTGCAGGCAATAAATCGAAAGCCTTAAAAACATTTGGAAATCAATTAACCTTAACCTTAATATTTACAATCACCTTTTCGGTTTTTGGTCTTTATTTTGTTAATGAATTGATTCCTGCTTTTGGCGGGAAAGGCGCTATTTTTGATCCCGCTAAAATCTATTATGAGATTATTCTATATGGGGTTCCTCTTTTAGGATTGGTAATGATGGGCAATACGGTTATTCGTGCGGAGGGCAAACCCAAATTTGCCATGTATGCGATGATGATTCCTTCTATTGGGAATTTGGTATTAGACTATGTTTTTATCAATATATTAAATATGGGAATGGCGGGTGCGGCATGGGCCACAACAGCGTCTTATTTATCGGCAGTAGTATTTATTGGCTGGTATTTTTTATCAAAACATTCTGAGCTGAAGATCCATTTTTTTCATTTTGGTTTAAACAAAGCCATTGTTTCAGAAATCGGCTCTTTAGGTTCTGTAACCTTAGCAAGGCAAGCAGTGGTAAGCATTACTTTTTTATTGGTAAACAATTTGCTTTTCGACTTTGGAGGAGAAACTTCGGTTACGGCTTATGCTATTGTAGGAAGAATGAGCATGTTTGCATTATTTCCTGTTTTTGGAATTACTCAAGGTTTTATTCCTATTGCAGGCTATAATTATGGTGCAAAACAATACGGGCGTGTTAAAAAAGTTATTTTTACGGCAATTAAATATGCAACCCTATTGGCAACGCTTGTTTTTATAGGTTTAATGCTCTTTCCCGAAATAATTACAAGATCGTTTACTAAAGATGCAGCAGTGATTAGAGAAACACCATCTGCATTGCGTTGGGCTTTTGCAGCAGTACCTGTTTTAGCGTTGCAACTTATAGGTGCTGCTTATTTTCAAGCGATAGGGAAAGCCCTTCCTGCGTTGTTATTAACCTTAACAAGACAAGCGATCTTCTTTGTGCCATTACTCTTTATATTGCCCAACTATTATGGCGAATTGGGAATTTGGATGTCCTTCCCTATTGCTGATGTTTTAGCGACAATCGTTACGGCCTATTTCTTGTATCGTGAAGTGAAGTTAAAATTAGGAAAGGCCTAATGGTAACTCATTTTTCGCTATTTTTAAGGTCTAAATTATTAATCCAAAACGCTCAGATGAAAATTTTAAAATCCCTCCTATTCCTTGTTTTTACTTTTGGAATAATTTCATTTTGTACCTCTCAAACCTTTAACGAATCAGAATATGCTGCTTTAGAGTATCGTCTTCTGGGCCCTTTCAGAGGGGGAAGAAGTGCTGCAGTTACTGGAGTTCCAAATCAGCCCAATTTGTATTATTTTGGTTCTACAGGAGGAGGAATTTGGAAAACGACAAATGGTGGTCGGGTCTGGGAAAATATTTCTGATGGTTTTTTTGGAGGCAGTATTGGTGCCATATCGGTATCTAAAAGTGACCCGAATGTGATCTATGTTGGCGGAGGAGAAAAAACAGTAAGAGGAAATGTCTCTTCGGGTTATGGGGTATGGAAAAGCGTAGACGCAGGAAAAACATGGAAACCTTCTGGGCTAAAAAGTTCAAGACACATTCCTAGAATAGCGGTAAACCCTACGAATCATAATATTGTATTTGCAGGAGTTTTAGGAAATATATACAAACCCACACAAGAACGCGGGGTTTATAAAAGTACCGATGGTGGTAAAACATGGCGCAAAACCTTATTTGTCAACGATCAAGCTGGGGTTGTAGATTTACTCTTAGATCCTACAAATCCTAGAATTTTATATGCCTCTACATGGCGAGTAAAACGCACGCCTTATAGCTTGAGTTCTGGAGGCGATGGCTCTGGATTATGGAAAAGTACCGATAGTGGAGAAACATGGGTTGAAATTTCTAAAAATGAAGGCTTTCCTAAAGACACATTAGGAATTATAGGCGTCACTGTTTCGCCTATTAATAACCAACGTGTTTGGGCTATTATTGAAAATAAAGAAAAAGGAGGCTTATATAGAAGTGACGATGGCGGAGCGACTTGGAAGCCAATAAATAGCGAACGGAAGCTACGCCAACGCGCATGGTATTATACCCGTGTTTATGCAGATACCAAAGACATTGATAAAGTCTATGTTTTAAACGTGCGTTATCATAAAAGTACGGATGGCGGAAAAACCTTTAGTACCCATAATGCACCGCATGGCGATCATCATGATTTATGGATTGCTCCAGAAAACCCAGAGCGTATGATTATTGGAGACGATGGTGGCGCTCAAGTGACCTACGACGGTGGAGAAACCTGGAGTACCTATTATAACCAACCCACTTCACAATTTTATCGGGTCACTACAGACAACCATTTTCCTTATCGCATTTATGCAGCACAGCAAGATAACTCTACATTAAGAATCCCGCACCGTACCGAAACTGCTTCCATTTCTGAACGTGACTGGGAACCTACTGCTGGAGGGGAATCGGCACATATTGCAATAGATCCTAAAGATAACGACATTGTTTATGGCGGAAGTTACGACGGGTTTTTAACTCGTAAAAATCATAAAACAGGATCGGTAAGAGCCATAAACGTCTGGCCAGATAATCCAATGGGGCATGGCGCAGAAGACATGAAATACCGATTTCAATGGAATTTTCCTATCATTTTCTCAAAACATAACCCAAATCGATTATATACCTTTTCGCAACACGTTCATGTTACCGAAAATGAAGGCCAATCTTGGGAAATTATAAGTCCAGATTTAACAAGAAACGATCCCGAAAAGTTAAAATCCTCAGGAGGGCCAATTACGCAGGACAATACTTCTGTAGAATATTACTGTACCATTTTTGCGGCTCAAGAATCACCACTTAAAGAAGGGTTACTGTGGGTAGGCAGTGACGATGGTTTAATTCATCTTACAAAAGATGGAGGTGAAAACTGGGAAAACGTGACGCCTAAAGGGATGCCAGAATGGATGATGATTAATAGCATTGAACCAAGTGCTTTTAATGAGGGCACCTGTTATGTGGCCGGAACAAAATATAAAACAGGCGATTTTACACCCTATTTATACAAAACGACCAATTATGGGAAAACTTGGAAGAAAATTACAAAAGGCATTTCTCCTGAACATTTTACGAGAGTGCTTCGAGAAGACCCAAAACAAAAAGGCTTACTTTACGCAGGAACAGAAACAGGGATGTATGTCTCTTTTAATGCAGGTGAAAACTGGCAAAAATTTCAATTGAATTTACCTATTGTGCCCATTACAGATTTAACCATAAAAAACAATAATTTAATTGTAGCCACTCAAGGCAGAAGCTTGTGGATCATAGACGATTTAACAGTGCTTCATCAATTGTATAACTCTAATTCAGCTACGGGCAATAGGTTGTTTAAACCCAAAAATACTTATAGAATAGATGGAGGGAGTAAAAAAGAAAGCAAAACGGAAGGTAAAAACCATCCTAATGGGGTGATGACTTACTTTAATTTAAAAAACTATAAAAAAGAAGATAAAGTGACTTTGACCTATTTTGATACCAAAGGCGACACTATTTCTAGTTTTAAAGGCGTACCAAAAGGCACTGAAAAAAAGAAAGACAAAGAGAAAACGGAAGAAGACAAAACCATTGAAATAAAAAAAGGGATGAATCAATTTGTTTGGAACATGGCCTATAAAGGTGTGGAAAAAGTAAAAGGCATGATTTTGTGGTGGGCGAGTTTAGACGGACCTAAAGCCATTCCTGGAACCTACAAAGTTGTATTAAATGTAAATGGGCAAGACCTTTCCCAACCGTTTACCATTTTAGCCGATCCAAGAGCTGAAAGTACCCCAGCAGATTTGCAGAAACAGTTCGATTTTATTAAAGCGATTAATACTACGATGGATAAGGCACATAAATCCATAAAGAAAATAAGAAAAATAAAAAAGCAACTTACGGCTTTTGAGGCACAATATAAAGGTAATGACGCTGTAAAAGAGCTGGTTGAAAAAGCAAAGGCATTAAAAGAAGATTTTACTAAAATTGAAGAAGCCTTATACCAAACAAAAAACAGAAGTCGCCAAGACCCATTAAATTTTCCTATTCGATTAACCAATAAATTAGGGCATTTAAATTCATTAGTTAGAATGGGTGATTTTGCACCAACTAACCAAGATATTGCGGTAAAGAATGCCTTAACTACTGAAATAGAAAAACAATTAAACCAATTTGACGATTTATTAGTCAAAGAAATACGTGCGTTTAATACGGCTTTTAATAGCAAACAATTAAACTATTTGTTTATTGAAGATTAATGGAGTACTACAATTACATAAAATCGTTACACCTTATTTTTGTGATTACTTGGTTTGCTGGGTTGTTTTATATTCCCAGACTGTTTGTATACCAAATCGAAGCCTTTCATAAACCGTCTCCAGATAAAGAAATATTAGGGAAGCAACTTAAATTAATGGCAAAACGATTATGGTATATTATTGCTTGGCCTTCGGCCATATTAGCCCTATTCTTCGCGATTTGGTTAATGATTTTGGTACCAAGTTGGTTACAGCAATCTTGGATGCATGTTAAATTGGGCTTTGTGGTGCTACTTATTATATACCATATTAAAACCCACCTTTATTTTAAAGCATTGCAAAATGATATTGTAAAACAATCTTCTAATTTTATGCGTTTATGGAATGAAGGCGCCACATTTATTCTATTCGCGGTAGTGTTTTTAGTGATTTTAAAAAATGCCTTTAATTGGGTTTTTGGAGTGCTGGGCATTTTGGTTTTAGCGCTTCTTTTAATGTTAGGGTTTAAGGTTTATAAACGTACTCGGGAGAAAAATCCACGGCAATGAACACATACATTTTGTTACCTGCTGGCTTTATTTTTTTAATCTAAATCCAAAAACAGGTAATTCACCTTGCATAAAGTCTAAATCATCTGACCTTTTAAAACCAAGCCTTTCATACATACCCCAAGCGGTTTGCATTGCTTTGGTTGTGTGAATTATAATTTGCTCGGAACTTGATTTTTTTCCTCTATTTATACATTCAATTGTTAACTCTTTTCCTAAACTCAATCCACGGTATTTTGAATCTACAGCGAGGAGTCTAAATCCACAAGCATTCTTTTCTTTTGTCGCTGTTCCGCCTGAACCATAGTATTTCATATCTTTAAAATATACAACCGCACCTCCAATATTACCTTGTTTAGAAACCGCTACTATAAGTTCGATATTAGGATTTGTAGTCAAGCGTCCAACATTTTTAAGCATTTCATAATATTTTGGTTGTTCATCGATTTTTGGAAATCCTTTTAGTGTTGAGTATACGTCAACCATTATTTTACCTAGTTCTTCAAATTCTTCTTCTTTTGCGTTTCTTACCGTAAAATCATAATAATTTTTAAGAACTTTTTTCTTAAACGAAGATTGATTTAAAGTGTCATTTACATCTTGTATTTTTTTTAAGAAATCATGGTTAGGGGATTTAAAAATATTATATAATTCTAAAGAAAATGATTCCCATATTGGCTCTAATTTAGGTTTTAATAATTCTCCTTTTCTTGTTAATTTAAAGAGCTTTGAGCGTTTATCCTCTGGATTTTCTTTAATTTCAATTATGTTTTCTGTTGCTAATTCTTTAACAACGTTTTTCACTGTTATTCGTGAGTAAGAAATTCTTTCAGTAATCTCCGTTACAGATAATTGCCTATTGGAATAAGCTATTGTATGAAAAATTGGAAACCAACTTGATTTAAAATTTAAACCTACAGTATTGTAAATATTGTCTCCGTCTGATTGAAGTTTTTCGTAAATACTTCTCATTTGCGAACCAATTGAGAGATAACCTAGTTCATTTATTTTCATGTTTATTTATGAAATATATTTCGTAAATATAAGAAAAATGTTTCATAAATTAAATTTTACGCTTGCAGGTAATATAATAAGATATATAAGCACCATTTAGGATTTACAAGTCCTTAGCCGATAGACTTAAAATAGACTAAATTCCTTAATAGGTATTATTTTGAAACATTTTGAAGGGGTATTTAGTGCAATTATTGCTATATTTAATTTTAAACCAAAGTGATCTGCTTTCGCGGGCATAGAATGAAAATAAAAAAACTGTCTTTACGAGTTCGCATATTTATTGCCATGGTTTTTTTGGTAGTGCTAGCCTCTATTCTTATTGCTGTTGTTGCAGCTTATCAATATAGTGAAGAAACCCAAGAGTATCATGTTAAACGTTTAGAACGTAAAGAAAGCAGTATTAAACGCCATTTAGACTTTGTTATTCGAGAAACGTCTTGGGAGGTTAAAACAGAAAAAATTCCGCTCATATTTAAAGATGAAATTCATAAAATTGCCGATGTACATAATCTTCAGGTTAATTTATACGATTTGCAAGGCGAGCTTTTAAAATCATCTAAAGCGGCCTTAATACAGGACACCATACAAACCTGCCTTAAAGCCGAAATTTTAAATAAATTATCGAATACCGCTAATCATCGGTTTGTAGAGAAACGTGAAGAAAATGGGAGGAATTTTCAATCGTCTTATTCTTATATTACCGATCAAAAATTTAAACCACTGGCCATATTAAATTTACCGTATTTAGAGAAAGATGATTTTTTAGCCAAAGAGTATAGTGAGTTTTCAGAGCGCTTAGCCTATACTTATATTTTTATGTTACTTATTGCCGTTGTTTTAGCGTATTTTCTATCAAAGTACATTACCCGTACTCTAAAAACCATAAGTGATAAAATAAACGCTACTCGCTTAGAAAAGCGCAATAAGAAAATTGAAATAGAATCTACGACAGAAGAGATTTCCACGCTAGTAGATTCTTACAATAGTATGATTGATGAGTTAGAAGAGAGTGCTGTGAAATTGGCCACTAGTGAACGCGAACAAGCCTGGCGAGAAATGGCCAAACAAGTGGCCCATGAGATTAAAAATCCATTAACACCAATGCGACTTACCGTACAAAGTTTTCAACGTAAGTTTAATCCTAACGATCCAGAAATAAACCACAAATTAGATGAGTATAGCAAAACTCTGATTCAGCAAATTGATACGATGAGTTCTATTGCCTCTGCCTTTTCAAATTTTGCAAAAATGCCTGCTCAAAAAAATGAAACACTCAATGTGGTTAAAATTGTAGATTTAGCACTAGATATTTTTAGTGAAGACTATATTTCTTTTCAATCAGATTCTAAAGAAATTATTGCCGTTTTCGATCGCACTCAACTTATTCGAGTCGTTACTAACTTGGTTAAAAACAGTATTCAAGCAATATCAAAAGTGCAAACACCTAAAATTACAGTTTCCGTTTCTCAAGACGAGACTAATGTAAAAATTAAAGTTACAGACAATGGGATTGGGATTTCAGAAGAAAATAAATCGAAAATATTTGAGCCAAAATTTACGACTAAAACCAGCGGAATGGGCTTGGGTTTAGCCATGGTAAAAAATATAGTTGAAACTTATCGCGGAAGTATTAACTTTGTCTCTGAAGAAGAGAAAGGCACGCTGTTTACCGTGTCTTTCCCTAAAGTTTAATCTTAAGCCAGCTTTTTAACGATTGCGCTAGAATTAATTAAAAATTTATAAATCTAAACCCTAGACCATTTTAGGAATTTATCTTCAAAATAAAAAAAATGTCATACACAAACCTTCTTTTAGCCACTGAAAATGGCACAACCACTATTACGATTAATAGGCCCAAAAAATTAAATGCCCTAAATAAAGAAACGATTCAAGAATTGCATGAAGCCTTTAAAAATGCCGATAAGGATCCCAATACTAAAGTTATTATTGTTACGGGAAGTGGTGAAAAAGCCTTTGTTGCTGGTGCCGATATTAGTGAGTTTGCAAGCTTTAGTGTTGAAAACGGAGGGAAATTAGCCGCTGAAGGACAAGCATTATTATTCGATTTTGTAGCGCATTTATCTACCCCAGTAATTGCTGCGATTAACGGTTTTGCTTTGGGAGGCGGATTAGAACTCGCGATGGCTTGTCATTTTAGAATGGCAAGTACCAATGCCAAAATGGGATTACCAGAAGTGTCACTTGGTGTTATTCCTGGCTATGGCGGGACACAGCGTTTACCCCAATTAGTTGGAAAAGGCAGAGCCATGGAAATGATTATGACCGCAGGGATGATAGATGCCAACCAAGCCTTAGATTATGGTTTAGTAAATCATGTGGTTGCCTTAGAAGAATTACTGCCGCTTTGCCAGAAGATCGCTTCTAAAATTCAGCGCAATTCGTCAGTTGCCATTAGTAAAGCAATAAAGGCCATTAATGCCAATTATAAAGAGGGCGTCAATGGCTTTGAAACTGAAATAAAACAATTTGGAGATTGTTTTGGAACCAATGATTTTAAAGAAGGAACCACCGCATTTTTAGAGAAACGGAAAGCAAATTTTCCTGGAAGTTAAAAAGGGACTAAATTATAGAAGCGGTATTATTTTAAGTAAAATAAAAAGCGAGCCCAAAGCTCGCTTTTTGAAAACTAACTAACAGTGGTAATTACTCGTTAAAGTTTCACTTTTTCTATAAACAACCTATCTGTACTTTTAAAAACGAGTTCATAATTACCTTTTTTATTTGAATCTAAGGCGTAAATGCGATTTAATATTTTTGTGTCTTTTACTATTTCATCATATATAAGATTGAATTTATAGAATTCACTTTCATAATAATAAACCTTGATCTCCAAAGGCTCTTTTTGTAGAGACAAACGTGATATAAAAAGGAGGTTTTCTTTAATTCTAACAATAGGTTTATAAACGGTGCTTTCTTTTTCTTTATTAAACGCAACACTGCTTAAATTAACGTTGAAAGGAATTCTTTTAATAGCAACTCCTTTATCGATTTCAAAAAAATAGTCCCCATTTGGAAGCGCTGTTAAATCAAAAGATTTATTATACACTCCAGATTCTCTAATGTGTTCTTTATACATAATTAAACCATTAATATCTATGATAGATAACAAATGTCCAGGCTTAACATGGTCTAATTTTAATACGGTTTTAATCTTCCCGTCTTTTTCTATAAAAGATAAGCCTTCATTGGCATTACTTAATAATGTAAATGTCATGACAACTATTAATACTGTTTTTTTAATTAAATTTTTCATGCTTATTTGTTTTAAGTTTAACGACGTTGCAAATGTAAAGGTGATGTTCTCTTTTAAAAACATCAATTTTCGCCTATTTATATTCTATATTATCATGATATAATGTTATGTAATTATTAAGGGTTAATATTGCATATAATATTGATAAAACAGCATAATTTCGCAAAGTAAATAAAGCGTAATTTTATACAGTAAATTATGGATTTTGAATATTAAACCTACATACGAAAAAATAAGTCCAAGTTTTGGTAATTCTATTCTTGTTAAGCAGCATAATAAAAATGTTAACAATAGTGGAACAGCGAATTGGCATTTTCACCCTGAAATAGAGTTAGTTTATGTTAATAAAGGAAAAGGGAAACGACATATCGGGAACCATTTGTCTTACTTTAATAATAGTCAACTCATATTAATAGGATCAAATTTACCGCATTATGGTTTTACAGATCGATTTACAGCTAACGGTACAGAAACTATTGTGCAATTTAAATCCGATTTTTTAGGAAAATCATTTTTTAATGTTCCAGAAATGCAGATTATTTCTTTGTTATTTGAAAAGGCCAAAAAAGGCGTTTTGTTTTCTCCAGAAACAAAGAAAATTGTAGGGCCCAAAATTGAAAGTTTGTTAAATTTAGAGCGATTTAATAGAGTTATTAAATTGCTTGAGATTCTTAAGGATTTATCTTTATCCCAGGATTATATGTTGTTAAATGTTGACGGCTTTGCTTTTGAAACGCGGCCGCAAGACAGTGCGAAAATAGATATTATATTTAAACACATTAATAATAATTTCCAAAACCACATTAGTTTAGATGAAATTGCCGAAAAAGTAAGCATGACTGTTCCTGCTTTTTGTAGGTATTTTAAAAAAGCAACGGGAAAAACATTTACAAAATTAGTTAATGAGTATAGAGTTGTTCATGCTACAAAACTACTTCTAGAGAGTCAGAGCAGTATAACTGATGTTTGCTTCGAATCTGGATTTAATAATTTTTCTCACTTTAATAAACTGTTTAAAGAAATAACAGGAAAAAGTGCTTCTAAATATAGAAGTGAAATGAAATTGATGATTCAATAAGTTGAATTATTTAAAGTTCAAAATTGTTATAAAGCAACCATTTCTGTACTTTTTGCGTCTATACTATTACAATAGCTAAATCATTATAAAATAACACCAATATTCATAGAAAAAACTTAGATTTTCGCGTTAAAAATCCTCGGTGTAGCTAAGGTTATACCTGTGTTTTTTGCCTTAAACTCCAGCTTTTTTCTTTATAAATCTTAAGTGACATTTTACATCGTTTTAGCCATAACATATTTAGATGAATAAAATGGTATAAAAGGTATTATATTATGTAAAACTTTTATACATTATTAGTCTAACAAAATAATCAATCAAAAAACAGTTATCATGAGTACACTAATAATCAATAATTTATCTAAAACCTATGCTA
>CALDCO010000092.1 GCA_937937185.1 uncultured Flavobacteriaceae bacterium | reverse complement strand
TAATTTAACGTGATTTCTATGTAATAAAATTTACGTCAGTCAGAGTGATTTTCGATAGAAAATTGTATCGAAGACAAGTAAATTCTCAATCAAAAGCCTAATTTCGATACAATTTTTCTTCGTTTCACTTTGAAAAACCACTCAATTTGACGGCTTTTTCATTCTAAATCCTTAGGTCGAAATCACGTTAATTTAATCTAAACTTCTCACTTTTAATCGTATTTTAAAATTTCAAATTCACTACGCCTGTTTAATTGATGTTCCTCTTCCGAACAATTATTCATAGGACAGGGTATGATATGTTGTTTTTCTCCAAATCCTTCAAATTGTAAACGTTTTGCATTAATATAACCTTCTATGGCAATATAATTCCTTGTAGATTCCGCACGTCGTTCAGAGAGGACTTGGTTGTAACGCTCAGAACCTCTACCATCGGTATGTGAGCTAATTTTTAATTCTACTTTAGGGAAACGGTTTAGTTTTTTAATCAATTCGTCAAGAATAATTTTAGAATCGTCTCTAATATTCCACATATTGAAATCAAAATAAATGGGTTCTAATTGAAAATACAATTTTCCATTTTTCTCAACTACTGGTGGCCCATCGGTATCGGTTAATAATTTAAAACGCTCAGGATCTTTTTTCCTCATGTCTTTATCAATTCCTTTTTTTTCTGCAATAGCATCAAGCGGATCTACTGGCGGAGGAGGCGGTGGTGGTGGTATTTTCTTTAAATACAGTACATGAGTTTTATCTTGTTTTTCAATGGCTTGAACATTTATTACACCAGGCTTGTAGGCTTCATTATCACCTTTAAGAACATAACTACCAGGCAATAGGTTAGCTGTAAAAGAAGACGTTTCTCCTAATTTATTATTATACTTCATTTCTCCTTTTTTAGTGGTTAATATCACTGAGGAGTTTGGTATAAATGCTTTAGTATCAAAATCTCTAACTTCAAATATATTAATGTACTCTCTTATAAAAATTTCACCTATTTGCTTAAAAGAATAGATGTCGTCATTTTTATTTTTCCGGTTGGAAGCAAAAAAGCCATCTGTTTTATTGAAATAATTTAAATTAAAATCGTCGTATCTTGAATTTACAGGCACCCCTAAATTAACAGGCTTTGTGAATTTATTTTTAACACGCTCTGAAGCAAAAACATCTAACATTCCTAATCCTAAATGCCCATTAGATGAGAAAAACAAATGTCCCTCTTCACTTATAAATGGAAAATGCTCTCTATGTCTTGTATTTATTGTAGGCCCTAAATTTATAGGTTCGCCATAGCTCCCATCTGCATTTACTGTTACATAATAAATGTCATACTCGCCATGCCCTCCTTCTCTATTTGATGAAAAATACAGTTTTTTCCCATCAGGGCTTAATGCTGGATGTTGATACGAAACACCTACAGTATTAAATGGTAATTTTTCCAATTTAGACCATGTATTGTTTGTTTTTATAGATTTATATAAGTGAATGTTATTATTTGAATTATCATCAAAAGTTTTTTTTCCATTAGAAAGGCTACTTTTAGAAACATACATGGTATTTCCGTCTTTACTAAAACAGAAATTACCTTCATGCAATTTTGTGTTTACTGTTTTAGAAAGTGCTTTGGGTTCACTTAAAGGAATCAAATTATCGTCTACACTTACTGAATAAATGTCTAAAAATGGTCGATGTGTCCATTTATAGGTTTTATAAAGCACTTGTTTATTTAATCGATCTGAAGTATAATAAACACTATCATTAAATTTTACCGCACCAAAATCTGAAGACTCAGAATTGTATTGCGTCGATTTTATGTTATAATCTGGACTCTTTAGCTTAAATTCCTCAATGGTTTCGATGGCTTTGCGTTTATCTAACGATGCACTGTAATTTTCTTTAAAGCGTTTAAAATAATCTAAGCTTGCTTCGTAATCGCCTAAAGCAGAAAGCACCTGATACAATTTAAAATTATATTGGTTATCGTAGGTTTTATCTTCTTCGGGAAAACGCCCATTAACTAATAATTTTAAATAACGAGAGGCTTGTTTGTATTCAAAAGTATTGTAGTAAGAAATACTAATATTTTCCAGCGCTTTTTTACTTAACTTAGTAGCAAGTTCAGTTTCATATAATTCTGCAGCGTTAAGATAATCTCCTTTTTCAAAAAAACGATCGGCTCTTGTTCTTTTTTGTGCAAAAGATAGTTGTAAGCACAATAACAAAGTGGTTATAATTACAAGTCTTTTTTTCATCTGTCTCTTTTTATTATTTTTTAAATGGCCAGATGCAAGTTGCCATTTAACCGTTTGGGGGATATTCTTATCCAATATTTTAGCCTGTGTCATATTAGTAGAATCTTGGAGATGAATACTTTTTACTTAACCCTAGTAAATCAAACTTATAGAGTAACACTAACTCATGACCACCACTATTAAAATCTTTTAATGCATTAGTGGTAAAATCGTATGCATAGCCAAGCCTAAGACTTGGTGTAATATTAAATCCTGCCAAGGCTGAAACGGCATCTTCGTATCGGTATGCAGCACCGAGTTCAAATCTGTTTTTGTAGAGCGCATTAAGAGAAACATCAAACGATAAAGGCGAACCAAAAACTTGTTTTACAACAGCCGAGGGTTTTACTTTAAGATCGTTAGTTGCATCAAACACATAACCGCCTATTAAAAACATATGTGGCGCATTAGTATAGAGCGTATCACTGTTTTCAACATCAAAAGTCGTAGGAATTAAACTAGGAGAAGACAAGCCTACATAGAATTTCTCTTTAAAAACAAATACTCCAGCGCCAAAGTTAAATACTGTACGCTTGGCAGTTGGAAACTGAGGATCATCAAAAACATTGGTATTCGAAAAATCAAAACTTAAATAGTCTACACCAAGTTTTACTCCAAACGAAACATTTAAGTCGTTGTTTAGCGTAATTTTATAGGCGGTATCTACATTAAATGCATTTTGAAATAAAACCCCTCCAATTTGATCATTAAAAATATTTAAGCTTAATTCTATTTTATCATTTAAAGGAATATGTCCAAAAACATTTGCCGTTTTTGGCGCTCCTTCGACACCTACCCACTGTGAGCGATATAAACCACCCACTTGAATAAAAGACGGTTCATTAATCATGTAGCCAGGGTTAACAACACTCATGTTATACATGTATTGAGTGTACTGCGGATCTTGTTGCGCGTATGTAGAAACACTACATATAATGCCTATTAAAAAGATTTTAAGTTTCATATATAGTAGGTTGTTATCTGCTTAAATAAAAATTACCTTGGAACGGTTTTGTAATATTGTCCCTAGGATCGAAAACATAGAAGTAAGAACCCGAAGGTAAATTATCTCCTATCGATAATGATACATTTGATTGTCCACTAAAAAAAGCGGTATTATTATTTCCTATAAAAACAGTTGTACCATATCTATTAAATATTTTAATTTCATAATTTGGATAGATTTGAGGTAAAGTACTCAAATCTAAATCGTCGTTTTGATTATCGTTATTAGGGGATACCCCATCAGGAATTTCAATAACACAATTACCTTGTCCAAATGGTATTATTCTTGCTATGAACTCAGTTCTTGAAGAAAAACAAGTACCACTAGCATCTATTCCTATTACAAAATAATCTTCGCCATCAGCTAATAGCGTATCGCTATCTAAAGGCGAAGTAGATGTTGCGGTATCGTACCATTCAAAATCTGTAGCCCCATTAACAGTAATGTCTGCTAGTGTTGCCGCTTCTAAAACACAAAACGCTTCACTATTAACGGTTGGTGCGGCTAGATCTAATAGGCTTAAATTTAAAATTGCAGATTGAGGTGGACAAAATGTGCTCCCTTGTACTTGATATTCGAAACTATAATTCCCTCCATCTAATACCGATACATCGACAATACTTCCAGATAAGGCGCCTGTAGGCGGTGTATTAACATCTACAAAAAAACCTCCTGGATTTGCTGCAGGATCTACTAGTGTTAGTAAATCAAACTGCAGGTCCGATTTACAAGCTACACCATCATTATCAGCACCAGGGTTAGCATTTTGATCAACATTAATCACAATATTAGTAGCACTACCTGGACAAATTTCTATCGTAGGATCTGTAGTAGATGTATTTGGAGGTACGGCATAAATATAGGTTCCCGCTTCTGATGTTGCAGGGTTAAAAGTCAAATTGTTATCTGTAGACATGGAGCCATCTGGTAAAGTCCAAATACCATTATTACTTGGGCTCCCACCTAAGACATCAAATAAATTAAAACTCGCATCGCTTTCACACAAAGTTCTAGAAGCTTCTTCTCCTGAGGAATATTGTTCAGACACCATAAGTGTTAAAGTAGCCGTTTGTAATGGACAAAACGTATTGCCCTGTATTTGGTATTCAAAATTATAAGTTCCAATAGGTAGCATCGTAACATCTACAATGCTTCCTGTTAAAGCGCCTGTCATATCTACATCAACAAATGTTCCTCCAGTATCTGCTAATGGATCTAATAAAGTTAATAAATCATATTGCAAAGCGGTTTGGCAAACGCCACCTTCCATATCCATTCCAGGATTAGAATTTGGAAATACGTTAACCGTTAAAGTCGCTTGCGATCCAGGACATAGCACAGTGGTAGAATCTGTTGTTGAAACATTATCAGGCACGGTGTAAGTGTATACTCCGGCTTCAGAGGTTCCTGGCTCGAAAGTAAAATTATGATCTGTCGACATCGTTCCATCTGGCAAAGTCCATGTGCCATTGGAGTTTGGATTTCCTTCTAATTCATCAAATAAATTAAAACTCGCATCACTTATACATATATTTTCTATAGTGTCTGTACCTGGAGAATATTCTTCATAAAGGGTAACTGTTAAATTGGCTGTATCTGTACAATTTGCAGCCGTTGTTGTACTGTAATTGAAATTAAATGTCATTCGATCGTTAATCTCTGGGAAAGTATAAGGATTAGTTATCGTCATTCCTGTATCTACATCTGTCCAAGTCCCTAAAGGTCCAGTATATATTGGATCGTTTATACCATCGGTTAATAATAATGAAATTAAGTCTAATGGAGAGGCGACAATTGGATTAGATTCACAATATTCTAAAACAGCTGGAGCTACTGGTGTATTTTCTCCTGCGTAATTAAAAGGATTAATAACAATCGTGACTTCTGAAGTAAGCCTACTACAAGTATAGTCCTCTCCGGGAATCGACGAGCATCCATCTGTAGTTGGATCGAAAATTGGAATTATTTCAGCTGGCTCGCAAGAGCAATTGACTCCAGCATCTACTGTATACGCAAATACGTATGTTCCTGCATCTGCATTTGTTAAATCTTCAAGACTAATCGTTCCAAGGTGAGTATAATCTCTTTCCGCTGAACCCGCAGAGGTATCTACCTCAGAACATATCTCATTAATTCTCTCTACCAATTCAAGGTCTGACGGACCAGAAACAAGGTTCCAGTTTGTACAACAATCACTATCATATTCAAAACCTGGAGTAAACTCTAATAACTCGTATAAATTGATTGTAGCTGGATTTGTATCGTCATTTATACAATACTCTGGAATTGTTACTTGACTAAAAGGCTTTAACTCTTGATATATTGTAAAACTCACTGTACTCTCACTACTCGCACATACATTAGACCGACTGGTTACTCTAAATGTAAAATCATAGGTTGCACATCCAAATGTAGGATTAGTAGCTACTAAATCGTTATAAACTTCTACTAAATTTATCATTGAATCTCCTGGCCCACTAATTTGACCGGTTGGGTCGTCTTCATCTAGCCAGACTCCTTCAATATCTTCATTTACAAGATATTCGTCACTTCTTAAATCTATATTTTCAAATTTACTGCCTGCTACCAATTCTGTATCACAAATATCAAATGAATTTGCAAACCCAGCAAATACCTCTCTAATTACAGAAACTCTTATTGCAGTTTCTTGCACGGGTGCATCACAAGGTGTTAATCCATCTACAACATAAAACACTTCAAAAGTCTCTTCATCTACTAAGGGACCGCCTGGCGAATAAGGTACTTGTGCCGTGAAAATACCTGCATTACTTACACTAATAAAATTTGGACTGGTACCACGATATTCCCATCTACCATTTGAATGTGGGCTGGGTACTGACAAAAACGCGAGTTTCAAATCTGTCTCTGCCATAGAACCACATGGATCATTACCTACATCACAAATTTGTACATTTACATCTGTAGTTCCAATAGTTGGAACAACATCTCCTGAGTAAGGACCTAAGATGACATTTAAAGTTATGGTAGGCCCCGTTGTACAATTAGGATTTGTTAATTCAAATTGATAATCGGTTATCGCTTCCGAGGAATTGTCTAAATTCCATAGGAAAAGATCTCCAGTAGCTTCGTCTAATGCAAAATTAAAACCTGGATCAAACCATGTTCCAGGGGCAAGTGTACCGCCAATCTGTGCAGTGTACTCATCGTATAAATTAATTACACCATCTGGAGTACCATCTGAATTACCATCAATAATGGTCATATCACAAAACACTAAAGTCTCCATACGATCGCATTGAGCATTAGCTGAAAAAGTGATAAAAAATATTACTAAGGGTAATAATTTAAAATTTACTTTCAAAGAATTTTGGTTTAGATTATGGGGCAAATATAGTAATATATCGGAAAAACACAACTTTTAATCGGTAAAAAATACGCTTTAACGAATTTATGGTGTAGAGTTCGAGACTTGTAGAAGCTTACCATTATAATATTTATTCCCATTAATTGAGAAATCTGCAATGTATTTTGCCATTTCTATGGCAGTAGTATGAGCTTGATAACCAGGAAAGGCCTCGGCTAGCATTTCGGTTTGTACCGCCCCTAATGCCATCACATTAAATTGCGGTCCTGTTTCTTTATATTCTTCAGCTAATAATTCAGTTAAAGTAATTACGGCACCTTTGCTTGAACTGTAGGCCGATAGCCCGGGGAATTTAACACTTCCTTGTACGCCTCCCATAGAACTTATAGTAAGAACATGCCCTTGTTTTTTCATAAAAGGCAATACGGTCTTAGTCATTTGTGCCATTCCAAATACATTTGTTTGGTACACTTGTTCAAAATCTTGAATAGAGGTTTCTATAAATGGTTTGTTTAATAATGTTCCTGCATTATTAATAAGGATGTCTACCTGTTTCCATTCTTCTCTAATATATTTTTCAACTTTTAAATAGTCTTCTGTTTTAGATAAATCGAAAGCAAAAGAAAAAATATTGTCAAAATTTAAATTACTTACAGGTTGCTCGTTTCGAGATAATGCTAATACATTATGACCAAGATTCGCAAATAAATGCACCAATTCGAATCCAATTCCTCGGCTAGTACCTGTAATGATAATATTTTTACTCTCCATACATGTAAATTTCTTTTTCTGGTGTCGTTGTCATTCTTTCTATAGCTGGAATTATTTGGTTTATGACATTGGCCATAAAATCGAAATCCATATGCTGCGGTTCATCATCGACATGATGATAATAATTGTAGTTGGTAAAATCGAAAGTAGACAAGGTTTGGCATGCCACACTAAAAGCTTGATGAAAGGGATAATTATCTGAACGTTTAAACAAATTAAGCGCTCTTGCTTTAGGCAATAAACCAACTAAATTCGTTTTTGTATATTCATTTATTTTATCGCCCATATTGGATAATTTATAACCAGATAAATAGGCCATATAGTCTCTATCCTTCATTGGCACTCCTATCATTTCAAAATTAACCATCGTATATAAATCGAAATCTCCTTTTTCTCTTAATAAACTTGACAAATGCTTAGACCCTAAAAGGCCTTTTTCTTCAGCAGAGAATAACACAAACATAAGGCTGCGCTTATTACTTTTTTTAGCAGAAAAATATTTTGCTAAACTAAGTACAGCACTGGTTCCTGCGGCATTATCATTGGCGCCATTAGCAATAGAATCGCCATCTACGGGTTTTGCTTCTCCAATATGATCGTAATGCGCACCTAATATTACTACTTCATTTTTTAATGCCGCTTCATTGCCTTCTAAAAAACCAACAATATTAAAAGCTTTAACTTCTTGGTTTATTTCACTAACATCATTTGGTTTTGTATTTGTAAATTGAAAATGGTCTCTGTAAGTTTCAAAATAGGTTTTTATACCAAAATCCTTAAATTGCTTTTCTATGTAGGCCGCAGCAGCATCTATTTCTTTACTACCTGTATCCCTACCTTTTAAATCATCCGAAGCTAAATAAGAGACCATCTCTCTAACTTCATCGCTTGTAATCGTTATTTCTTTAGAATTTTCTCTTTG
>CALDCO010000091.1 GCA_937937185.1 uncultured Flavobacteriaceae bacterium | reverse complement strand
AAAGAAGACCTTTATTTAGTTTATTCAATTTGCTATTTGTCGATAGCTTTTAATTTTAAAACACCTAGAAGTTTTAAAAGTTGTACTTTAACACAACGCTTTTAATTGACGAAACAGCTTTAATGTTATGCATACCATTTTGACTTTGAAATTATGATAACATTGTGGTTTTTATTTTTCTTTATCACAATTAAAAATAAAAACTTGTCTACAGTAGTCCTATTATAATGCTAATTTAACGTGATTTCGATGTAAGAAAATTTACGTCAGGCAGAGTGATTTTCGATAGAAAATTGTATCGAAGACAAGTAAATTTTCTATCAAAGCCTAATTTCGATACAATTTTTCTTCGTTTCACTTTGAAAAACCACTCAATTTGACGGCTTTTTCATTCTAAATCTTAGAAATCACGTTAATTTAAAATTAAGACTTCGTTTTTATCGAAGCTTTTGGATTTATAGCTAAATAAATATAAAATAACACCAATATTAATAGAAAAAACTTAGATTTTCGCGTTGAAAAGCCTCGGTGTAGCTAAGGCTATACCTGTGTTTTTTGCCTTAAACTCTAGCTTTTTTATTTATACATCTTAAGTGACATTTTACATTGGTTTAGCTATAGATAGGATTATTGCCATTTTATAGTGGTTCAGCTACAAGTAGTGATATATTAGAATAGGTTTAACCCTATTCATTAGGTGTTTAGATTAAAATTAAAGCTGAATATGGTAAGTGGCATGAAACCCAAAGAAAAAATTACCTGGTCTAAAATTGAAGTTACTCGCAGTTTGAGTAATAAAAGCATCTTCAGAAAAAATTTGATTGTTAGTCATTTTAAATTGTAATAACAAATCACTTAATTCCCAATTCACACCCATCACAAAAGCACCATATGTTTTTAAAGATTTAAGAGGATTTGCCAAATAATAATACTCTGAAACAAGGGATAAGTGATGATTAAGTTTATAACGAGGACTAAAACCAATTGCAAAATGATTATGGTCATCGGTTCTGATTTTTGAAGACGTTCTATGAATAAATGTAGGCGACAATTGAAAAGAAAGTTTTCTTGAAAATTTTCTAGCAATTAACAATTGACTTGTAAAGGCCAGTTTATCTTGAAACGAATCTCTACGTTCTATATTTAGTATGTTTCTTGTTCTGTAAGTTCCTAATTGTATGAAGGTAATGCCAAAAAGATTGCCTTTATTAGAAGTACTCTGTTGTAATAAGCGATGTTTAAAATAAATATCAAAAATCCCATTGGGAGCGCCTGCCCCAACACCTATAGTAAAATTATCAGAAATGCCATAATCTAATCCAGTACGCGAACACATTCTATCTGCTATAAATGAATTGCTGGTTTCTTGTGGGACATCCCAATACCTACTCATAAAAGAAACTTCTAAAGTATTTTTTTTGCGAGTTTCTATAGAGTGCCCTATTGATATTCTAGTGCCTTTAAAAGTAGACATAACATGTTCTAAACTGTCAGTTTGTTCATGCTTTAATTTGTCTAAAAGACTTTGAGCATTTAAAAAAGGAAAATGGCTTAAGAAAAATAAAAATAGTAATGTGTTACTTTTCATTAGGAACGTGTTTGAAATTAAAAGAAACTTCTATTTTTTTTGCAATGTTAGGAGATAGTAAAGGGGGGATTTTAATATCATAATCATTAACCAGAACATTAAAGGAGCCTTCAATATTATATGTTTTCTTTAATTTTGTTATTGTAGCTTTTATTTCAATTGGAGTTGTTTTGTTTTTTAAAGTAAAATCGCCTTTTATAATTCTAGTTTGCGACTCGAGAGCCTCATTAAAATCTAATATTTGACCACTAAAAGTCGCTTCTCTATACAAATCAGATTCGATATAACTTTCATTAAAATGTTCATGCATTAGCGTTTTTTTAAAAGCAAACGCTTTCATTAATATTCTCACGGCAATCTCATTTGTTTTAATATTAAACAAACTTAATGCTTGGTTATTATTGGCTTGTATATTTTCTACAGGGGTATAAGAGAAAAAAGTAATTTGCCCTTGTCTTTCAATATATTCGTCTTGAGCAAATAGCCCATTACAACCAATTAAAACGATAGTTAAAAATAAAAATTTATTCATGAATTTTTTATTCTAAAACAATACAGTTCAGTAAAATTATATCCATTAAAACGCCTTTTAAAACCCCTTTAATTTTTATATTTTGTCCTATTTCCAGTTGTTTTATTTTGCTATTTTGATCTTTTTGTAATTCACACAATATCATTGTATCCTGTAGGCTGTCTTTAAGTATTATAGTGTGTCTCCCATATTTATAGGTTATGCCTTGGATAACGCCTTGAATTTCGACAGCTTTTTCAATATAAGGTTTTAAATCATTGCCTTCGTATTCTAGCTCAGAAATGAGCTCTACAAAAGTAAAGCTTTTTTCAGTTTGTCGTTTTTGCGTTTTAGGCTCACTATTTACAATAACAAGGGGTAGGATTATCAATAACAATAAGCCAACAAATATAATAATATGTTTTTTATATTTATACATGTCTTGAGCTGTTATTTAAAATAAATAACTTGGGTTATGAGTAGTAAAAGTAAGTTATTTATATGTTCTGACGGTGCTAAAATGGCTTAAACGGAATTTTGCCTATTAAAAGGGAATTATAGGGTTTGTAATATTCTGTTTCTAATGACTAATACCTTAATTTAGTATCCTGAAATTAATAATTTATTTGATGAAAAAATATAGAATATATATATATACCAGTATTACCTTATTACTGTTCTATTTAATTCTTATTGTTATAATTGTTCCAATTATTGTTAAATACGGCATGATTTTGAATCTAGATAGCGATATAGGTATGGGTAAACAAGAAGCGGAGCAAATGGCTGTTTTGAGTAGTGAAAATTTAATTAATGAAGGCAAAAAAGACTTAATTTTATCTAGTATTAGAAAAGCTATTGAAGGCACCGATGCGAATAATGTATATCTCTCTGTTGTAGATTGGTCAGGTAAAATTGTTAGCCACCCAGATGTTACTCAAATAGGAAACATAGTAAATGAAACCAGTAATGCTATTTCTAGTATAGAAAATGCAATTACTGCCGTAGATTTATATGAACAAATATTCAATAAAAAAAAGGGTGAATTAAAAACCAATTCTGAAATTATTTATTTAAAGCCCGTACTTAATTCAGACTGGATTATACTTGCTCATGTTAATATTGAAAATGCCCACTCTAGAATAAAGTTGTTTAAGGAACAACTATACACTCTTTTTTTTATTTTAGGATTAGTAATTTTTCTATTAATGTTATTAATTACGCGATTGCTTAGTAGCTATTATGAGACATTATTAGATAAAAAAACCGAAAGATTTGAAGATGGGGTTTTAAATTTATCAAAACTCAATGAGTCGTTAGAAAATTATCAAAAGAACCTTGAAGTCTTAAATGAGGCTAAAAAAGAAGAAGTGCCAGTAAAAGAAACTGATAATAAAGAAGCATCGAAAACAAGATTACTCACCTACATTAGAAACGAATTGGTACCTATAGCAATTGAAGATATTTCTTATATATATTTAGAAAATACAGTGACTTATATCGTTAGAAAAGACGGGAAACGTTATATTGCAAATGATAGTTTAGACCAAATTTATTCTTCAGTAGATAATAAATTATTTTTTAGAGCCAATAGACAATTCATTGTGGCCATATATGCTATTGACAAAATCCTAAAATATGGCAATAGTGCGCTTAAAATAGAAACAAATCCAGTTGCAGAGGTCGACATTATTATTGGAAAGAATAAAGCCTCTTCTTTTAGGCAATGGCTAGATATGTAATGCTATTTTTTTCTTAGGTTTTTAAGCTTTTTTTGTGGGGCCAAATGCGTTGTTTTATTGGCATTGGTGCTTCATAAAACCATGGCGTTTCAAAAGTTGTTTATCCCCAATAATATCTTTTTTAAATATAAAACCTGTCTTCTAAGAGGTTTTGTCTTAATTAAGTTCAGTCTGAGATTAAAAAATAATTTCAAATTGAGTTTAAAGGGGTTTTTAGGCGATTTAAGCTAATTTTTATGAAATCAACAAATTGTTAATAAAAACCTATTAAATTCATTAAATCGCATTAAATAGCCTCTGTGTTTTCGTATATTTGTTTAAGTATAAAAAAGGGCTCAAGCGCTCTTTTTTTGTATGAACAGATAGCAGTGGTTTAAACTTTTTTGATTTAAGTGAAAAGTAGTGTTTTTGTGACCAGATATAGCGATTTTTTAGTTGC
>CALDCO010000090.1 GCA_937937185.1 uncultured Flavobacteriaceae bacterium | reverse complement strand
TAACTTACTTATTTCTACTGGTATTTCGCCTTCTAATTTGTTGTCTAAAAGTCCTAATTTTTCTAAATTTTTTAAGTCTCCTATTGTAGTGGGGATCACACCTGTTAGGTTGTTACTTCCCAATTGAAGGTCTTTTAAATTTGTTAGTTGCGTTAAGGCTTCTGGTATTTCACCCGAAAAGGCATTACTGTATAACTCTAAAACCTCTAAATTCCCTAATTTACCAATCATAGCAGGGATTTCACCTTTAAATTTATTCATAAACAACTTAAGCGCTTTTAAATGACTTAAGTTAGCTATAGAGGCAGGTATTTCACCAGATAATTTATTAAAACCAAGGTCTAATATTCTTAAACTCGTTAGGTTACCTATTTCTTTTGGAATAGCACCTTGTAAATTATTAAATTTTAAATCTATTTCAACAACCTTATCGTTTTTAATTGTAACACCATGCCATGTATTAACTGAAGCATTAAGATCCCATTGGTTAACCCATTCAGATCCATTGGTAGCATTATACAACGATAACAACGCATTTTTTTCACTTGTAGAGATACTTGCAGAAGCAAATAAAGAAATAAAAAGTACGGTAAATGTTAATTTAAACTTTTTCATGTTTGGCTGATTTAGGGTTTTTTAACACTCCAAAGGTATTACGAATCAGGCTTAAAAACAAATTTTTTCGATGAACAACACCTTTAATATAGAAATTTAAAGTTTTAACGATAAAAAAATCGTTTAAACGAGTAGTCATTTTTCATAAAAATCAAGGGGTTTGAGGGTTTTTTAAAATTCAACATTTAATAAATCGCCACTTATTCGAAGGATCTCCAATTCTGCTATTTTCGCTTGGTATTTGGACTGATTTCTGCTTAATTCAGCATTTAAGAGGTTTAATTGCGCTTGCCTAAAATCGATAGAACTAATTTGCCCTATTTTAAATTGCTCTTGAGTACGCTCAAAATTATGTTTCGCCGTTTTTACATTTTGTTCTTGAATTTTAAAAACACTAAGCTTATTTTGGTAGTCGTCCCATGCATTGTTAAAATCGCGCTCAATAGTCATTAACAACTGTTCTTTTTGAAGTTGTTGATTTTCAAGATTTACCTTAGCGTTTTTTACTCGTGTTAAAGTTGCTCCGCCATCAAATAAATTCCATCTTAAATTTAAACCGCCAGATAAACCTACATTTGTAGATACGGCAACAAAAGCCGCCGCATTGTTATTGTTTTCATTCCAACCATAAGTTCCTGTTAAGCCTAAAGTTGGCAAATAGGCTGCTTTTCCAGATTTTATATTGTATTCATTAATAAGAATATTTTTATCGATTTGCAGTAACTGAGCATTCTTTGTTTTTGTCTTCTCCAGTAACACTTCCTTGTTTAGTTGCAACTCGAAATTAATCGCTGTAGACACGTTAAAATCGCCTTCTAAAGCATTACCTAGTACTAAATTTAAATCGCGTTTCGTATTTTTTAATTGCTGATGGGCATTAATTACACTTATACTATCGTTATTGATATCGACTTCAGCATTAAGAACACCTAGTTTAGTAATTACACCATATTCGAATTGATACTTCGCTCTAAGCAATCGGTCTTTAGAGATTTTGGTACTCTCTTCTATGGCTGAAGTATTTTCTGAAAGTTGAGCAACACTATAATACACCACAAACAATTGCGCAATGGTGTTTTCAATAGTTTCCCTAGCCTGCAGTTCTGACAATTGGTATTCTTCTTTTAAACGCTTGTAATTATAACGCCTACCCAAACCATCAAATAAGGTGTAATTTAAATTAAGAGAGGCATTAAAACGCGAGCTTTCTGCATTCTCTAAATTGGTTCTATTGCCATTAGAAAATTCAGCTTCAGTATTGTCTAAATTAAAAGTCGCTCCCGCATTTCCAGTTAGCGTTGGTAAAAAACCTGTATTATAGATGCTAGTATTATTTTCTGCAACTGCTATTAAATTATTAGTAAGTTTAATCCCATAATTATTTTCTAAAGCCAATGAAACGGCATTTTCAGGAGTAATTAATTGTTGAGCACCTATGCAAGATAGTCCTAGAAATATAAAACTTAAAGCTGCTATTCTCCTATTCATAATGATAGACTTTATCTTGCGTTTTAACCACACGTTCTACTTCTTCTTTAGTGATTTTATCGTTGGTAATTAACCATTTTATTTGGCGCTTAGCCCAATTACTAAATGCTAAGAAAATAGGCAATACAATTAAAGTGAGGAGCGTTGCAAAACCGATACCGTAAGCAATAGAAACGGCCATGGGAATTAAAAACTGAGCTTGCCTACTCTCTTCAAAAATTAAAGGCGCTAAGCCAGCAACAGTTGTAATTGAGGTTAAAAATATAGCTCTAAAACGAGAACGCCCAGCTTCATACAGCGCGTTATCGAAAAGCATACCATCCTTTAAATTATTATTAAATTTACCAATAAGTACCAATCCGTCATTAACCATAATGCCTATTAAAGCAATAATACCGAGCATTGATAATATGTTTATAGGAAAATCATGAATCCAATGCCCCCAAGCCACTGCAGGCAAACTAAATGGAATGAGCAATAATAGCATTAGCGGCTGCCCATAACTTCTAAATGTAAAAGCTATAACTATATAAATTAAAGCCAAAACAGTTAGGCCTACTGGTGCTAAAGAATTCATTAGCTTTAACCTTTCCCTATTTTGTCCCTCATAAGAAGGGGTTACCGTTGGGTATTTTGATAAAATTTCTGGCATAATCTCCCCTCTTATTTCTGCCATGATATCGGTTGCACTTGTTTTTTTAGCATCCTTTATATCTGCGGAAACCTGAATTTCTCTTCGGCCTTCTAAATGATTTATTGCAACATCGCCTCTTTCTATACGATAATTTGCAATTTCTTTAAGCGGTATTCGCTGCCCATTAGGTGTGGCAATACGCATGTTATCTAGGTTATTAATTGAAGAACGGTTTTGTTTATCGTAGCGTACCCATACCCTAATTTCGTCTTGTCCTCTTTGAAAGCGTTGTGCTTGCGCTCCAAAAAAGGCAGCTCTTACTTGTCCCATCACAGTTCTTAAATTTAAACCAAGTGCGTAAGCATTTTCATTAAGCGTTAAACGAATTTCCTTAATCCCTGCTGGGTCATTATCTGTAACATCTTTAAGTAATCGATTGCTTTGTAAACTTTGTTTTAGTTCTGCTTTAACGGCTTTTAATTCGGTTATGTCGTTCCCTAATAAGGAAACCGATACTGGTCGCCCTCCAAAATTACCCCCACTTCCATACACTAAACTTTCTACACCAATTACTGGCCCTACACGCTCTCGTAAACGATTGGTTACTAAATTAGAGGTAATTACATTGGGGCGTTCTTCACCTGGCAATAAATTAATAATTAAAGACGCTGATGAAGAACCAGGCCCTATATTACGAATCATATTCTCTACCAAATGTTTTTTTGAGTCTTCACCAATGTATTCTTTATTAATTTCATTGGTGACTTCAATGGCCTTTGTTTCAATAAATGAAATGATACTGTCGGTCACTTTAGCATTGGTCCCATTTGGCATATTTAATGTTACCGCAATTCTATCGCTTGCTATTCTTGGAAAAAAAGCCCCTCTTATAATACCGCCTTGAACACTTGCTTTCGTTAAAATGAAGAAAACGATGAAAAAAGAGAAGGTTAATATTTTATATTTTAATCCAAATCTTAATATTGGGCTATATACACGATCGCGAAGCCAGACCATGATATGGTCTCCCAATTGATTAATATAACGCAGGCCTGAAAACAGCTTTTGAAACAGCCCTGCCAATCCCATTTGCTCAACTTTATCATCATTTCTTAGGGCTCTAGAGTGTGCCAAATGAGCAGGTAATATAATTAAAGCTTCAACTAAAGACACCACTAAGGTAAGTATAACAACTACAGAAACTTCTCCAAAGAATTCACCTATACGCCCATCTAAAAACAAGAAAATACCAAAAGCTAATATGGTGGTAAGAATCGCAGAGAGTATTGCAGGAAGAACTTCCATTACACCATCTATAGCCGCCTCTTCTGGTGTTTTTCCTTTTTCATAATTCTGATAGATGTTTTCTGCAATAACAATACCATCGTCTACCAAAATACCAATAACAATAATCATCCCAAATAATGAGAGCACATTTATGGTAACGTTAAAATAGCCTGCAAACATAAACATCCCTAAAAAGGCAACAGGCAAACCAAAAGCTACCCAAAAGGCCAATCGGGTATTTAAGAATAACGAAAGAAATAAAAGCACCAATAACATCCCAACAAATGCGTTTTTGGTAAGCAGTGCTTTACGTTGCACTAAGGTTATCGATAGATCTCTAACCACATTCAATTGTACGTTATCGTATTTCTGATTAAAGATTTCGATGTATTCTTTGGTCTTATCGGCTGAGGCGATTAAATCTTGCGTATTCGTACTGGTAATGGTTATATTAATGGCTAAATCGCCATTAAAATAATTGGCATTTGGTGTTTCAGAAAAACGATCTCTTACGATGGCGATATCTTTTAATCGAATGCTTCTGCCCGAATTATCTGCTTTAACGATTAGGTTAGACAACTCATTAGCGTAATAAGAACGAGCATTTGCTCTTATAAGATACTCTTCTGCATTCGTTTTTATTGTTCCACCAGTAGAGATTAAACTCGCTTGGTTTATTGCTTGAGACACTTCAGCAAACGATAAATTATAAGCTAATAAATTGGTTTCGTTTATTGCAATTTCAATTTCTTCTTCAGGATATCCAGAAATTTGAATTTGAGAAATCCCTTCAATGGCGCGTAAATCATTTTCTACTTGCCGTCCTATTTCTTTTAATGTGGCTAAAGAGATATTTTTGCCACTTATCGCAAAAGTAATGGTTGGTCTTAATGCCTCCTGCTTGGCGACAATTAAAGGTTCCATCCCAACCGGAAAAGAGGGCACGCGATCTACCGCATTCTTAACTTCTAAAAGCATGAAATCGATATCTTTTCCCTTTTCAATTTCAACATTTATAGTACCACTATTTTCTCTTGAGGTAGACGTTACTCGTGCCACACCATTTAAGCCTTTAAGATTGTCTTCAATTTTAAGGACAATCCCCTCTTCAACTTCTTGCGGAGAGGCGCCAGGATAAGTCACATTAATATTAATATTTTTCGAATCTATTAAAGGAAAAAAAGATGATTTTAAAGTAAACGCGCCATAAGCCCCAAAAATGAGAAAAGTAAATAGAACGACATTAACCGCTACGCTGTGTTTAATAAAATAAGCAATTAACTTTCTCATTTCTTATTTCTTAGTCAACGCTTTCGTAGGTGTTACAAAAGGTTTTACCAACATTCCTGCATAAGCACCTGGAACTGGTCGTTTTAGTATAATAGTGCCATTAGGGATATTTTTTAATACGGCTTTTTTGTCTGAAAAATAGACAGGTTTCACCTCCATCACATCTAAAACATTACCTTTAACTACATAAATTTGGTTGTTATTAAATACAAGGCTTCTATCGACCTCTATAGCTTCTTTCTCATCGCTTACATTAAGATTTGCCTCAAGATACATTCCTTCTTTTAAAGCCTTATTTTTTACTTCTATGTAAGCAGTAATAGTTTGGGTTGTGGGATCTATGCTCCCATTTATTCGAGAAATGAGGCCTTTATAATATTCTGTTTTATCTAAATTATTTATCGCCACTTGTTTACCCTCTTTTAAAAGATTGGCATAGGTTTTACTAATTGCCACTTCCATTTCATAAACAGAGGTGTCTATAAATGTTCCTAATTTTTGACCATTTCTAATGAGTGCGCCTTCATTAGCTAATGTTTCGATTAAAACTCCAGAAAATGGTGCAAAAATTCTATACTTAGCTAATCGCTGTTCTAGATTTTTAACATTGTAATAATTAGAGATAATCCCACGACCAGTTATAAAATAATTTTCTTTATCTGAAGTCGTTTGTGGTAATTCTGGTGTTAACTTATTAATGTCGTAGCTATTAATATAGGATTGCCACTTATTAAATGCTTCGGGAAAATCGAGTTTTAAATCGGGCATTATTGCTGCTATAGAATTATACAAATTGCTTTTAGCAGATTGCACACTGGAATAAAATTCGGCTTCATCGATATGAATTAATGTTTGCCCTCTGCTAAATTTCTGACCAGGTTTAAAAAGTTTACTTCCTTTTTTAAAAATCCCTTGTACCTCGGCATATAATTCTATTCGCCGTTTGGCAACCAAGCGCCCATTAGCGGGAATAACTATTTTAACTTCCCCGTTCTTTACGGTATCGATAAATACTGTTTTTACTACTTTCTCAGGAATTGATTTGCGTTTTTTCTTGCTCGCAATAATTTTTTCGCCAATATAATAGGAACCAATAATAAATAAAATGCCTAGAATAGAAAGAATAAATTTTCGCATGGTTAGAGGTTTGGCTATTATTAACTCGCTAAAACAAGTTCGGTTACAAAATTATCTAATTGGAATCTTATTGCAGTTAAAAAAAACTTAAATAACAGGAATTAACGTGTTATAGATCATCAATTTCCAATTGTATCGCCTCCCATTTCTCCATACAATCTTCTAATTCATTTTTCTTAGCCTGGTAATTATCAAAGAATTTTGGATCTGAAACCACCGCATCATAATTGGTTTCCAACTCGACATCAATCTCTTTTATTTCCTTTTCTAATTGATTAATTTTGGACTCGACATTGCTTAATTTATTATTTAATGATTTCAATTTTTTCTGATCCTCGTACGATTGCTTGTTTGTCGCTTTTGGGTGGTTTTTAACCACTGTTTTTCTTTCTACCTCTCTTAAGTTTTCTACTTTTCGCTGCTCTAAATAATAGTCTATATCGCCTAAATATTCTTTAATATTATGGTCTTTAAATTCAAAAACCGTTTTGGTTAAGCCTTGTAAAAAATCCCGATCGTGAGAAACTAATACCAAAGTGCCTTCAAAGCGTTTTAAAGCTTCTTTTAGCACATTTTTAGACTTTATATCTAAATGATTAGTAGGCTCATCCATTACCAACACATTAAAAGGCTGTAGCATTAACTTTGCAAGTGCTAAACGGTTACGCTCTCCACCAGACAATACACGAACATACTTATCGACCTCGTCGCCTCTAAACAAAAAAGAACCCAATATGTCTCTTACTTTGCTCCTGTTGGTTTCATTAGCGGCATCAATCATAGTATCTAACACTGTTTTACTGCCGTCTAAATACTCCGCTTGGTTTTGGGCGAAATAAGCTATTTGTACATTATGCCCTAATTTTAAATGCCCATTATATTCTAACTCGCCAACTATAATTTTAGCTAGTGTCGATTTTCCCTGCCCGTTTTGTCCTACAAATGCTGTTTTACTATTCCTTTCTATGAGTAAATTTATAGCCGAAAGGACTTTTTTATCACCATAGTTTTTCTCTACATTTTCTACTTCTATCACCACTTTACCGGGAGTGATAGACACTGGAAAGTTTAAAGTCATAACACTTGTATCATCTTCATCGACTTCTATACGCTCTATTTTATCCAATTTTTTAATTAAAGACTGTGCCATGGTTGCCTTAGAAGCTTTGGCTCTAAATTTCTCTATCAGTTTTTCGGTTTGTTCTATTTGCTTTTGTTGATTTTTTTGAGAAGCTAACTGTTGTGTTTTTAATTCTTCTCTTAACACCAAGTATTTTGAATAAGGTTTAGGGTAATCGTAAATTCTACCAAGAGAAATTTCTATCGTTCTATTGGTCACATTATCTAAAAACATTTTATCGTGAGAGACGATTACAACAGCCCCTGAATAATTTTTTAAAAAGCCTTCAAGCCATATAATAGACTCTATATCTAAATGATTTGTAGGCTCATCTAAAAGTAAGACATCGTTATTTTGAAGTAAAAGCTTAGCCAACTCTATTCGCATACGCCATCCTCCAGAAAATGTATCGGTTAATTTTTCAAAATCATCGCGATTAAAACCTAAACCCTGAAGTATTTTTTCAGTCTCACCTTGGTAGTTATACCCACCAATAATTTCGTATTGGTGCTGAATTTCATTTAAATCAATCATTAATTGATTATAACTGTCGCTTTCATAATCGGTTCGTTCAGCCAATTCTAAATTAATGTTTTCTATTTGCGCCTCCAACTGCTTAATTTCTGTAAATGCCTCATAAGATTCTTGAAGCACATTGCGCCCCATAACAAAATCGATGTCTTGTTTTAAGAAACCTATCTTTAATTCTTTATTACTCGCTATTTGCCCCGAATCGGGTTCTAATTCTTTAGCTAATATTTTAAGCATTGTCGATTTCCCTGCACCATTTTTTCCTATTAGTCCAATACGATCGCCATTAACTAATTTAAAAGTAAGGTCTTCAAATAAATATTCGCCTTGGAACGAAATGGATAAATTATGGATATTGAGCATAGCATTGTGACTATTATTACAAAAGGTATCATTATTAAATTGATATCATGTAATTTTGTAATACCAATTTGCAACTGCAAAAATACATTAAATAATATGTTTAAAAAAGGGTCTAAAATTTACGGTATTCTAAGTGGTGTTTGTCCTAAATGCCATGAAGAATCGATGTATACCAATAAAAACCCTTATGCTATTACTCAATTGTTTAGTATGCATGAGTACTGTAGTCACTGCCATACAAAATATAAAATGGAGCCCTCATTTTTCTATGGTTCTATGTATGTAAGTTATGGCGTTGGTATTGCCTTTGCTGTTGCTGCTTTTTTAATTAGTTTTTTTCTTTTTGAGAGCAATTTAATTACTGCTTTTATCTCAATTGTTGCGGCTTTGATTGTATTTTACCCTATCATTATTCGCCTCTCTCGTAATATTTGGATTAATTTGTTTATTAGCTTTGACAAAACGTTGAAGTAGTTCATTGTATTTTTTAGGAAAACTAAAAAATTAAGATGAGTTTCATCTCTATGAAGTTTTCTAAAAATAGCGACTACAATCTATTTCTGGATCTAAAGGTTCATTATTTTCTATAAAATGATAAAGTTTAGAAGCTACGTAAGGGCCAATCATTACGCCTCTTGTCCCTAAGCCATTTAAGACATATAAATTCTTGTATTTTTCATGCCTTCCCACTAATGGCCTTCGACCACTTACTGTTGGTCGTATTCCTGCAACTTGCTCTATGACCTTAAAATCACTGGTTATTATTTTTTTTAGCTTGGTGAGCAATTCTTCTTTTGCAGCTTCAGTTATGGTATTTGTTTTATCTTCATAATCATAAGTCGATCCAATTCTGTAGTGGTTGTTTCCCATAGGAATAATAAACACACTAGATTTTAACACATAATCTAGTTTTAGATTTGGTGCATGAATCGTTAATAGTTCTCCTTTAGTGCCTTGCAATGGTAAATTTTTAAAGAATGGATTCTTTTTTATACCATAACCTTCAGCAAATACAATCTTTCTTGTGGTAATATCCTTGTAATTAATGGTTTGACCATTAAATTGCATCAAATTGTAGTCAAATTCGTCCTCAAATAAACGTTTGTTTGTCTTTAGATACTTTTTATAAGCTATAATTAAGGCTTTAGTATCTATTCTTCCCGTTTTTAAGACTTCACCCAAACTAAATGGCGCGGCTATGGCTTCGTTAGTACTCTTTACTAAAGAAGCCTTCATATAATGGCTTAATCCAGGTTTATCTGAAGCAACAAACCAATTATTTTGTTCTTCTATCGATGTTAATTTGCGTCTTACAGGAACTTTATAATCTAATTTAGTACTTAATAAAGACTCTAAATTTTTATACATAGGAAGCGCTATTTTTAGTTGCTCCTTACTTTTCCATACCGATGTAAATCGTCTTAAAATTACTGGGTTATACAAGCCGCCTGCCACATTGGAAGCGCATTGGGAGTGATTATCAAAAACAAGGTAGCCTTTGCCATTAGCTCGTAACTGCTCACAAAAAGCAATACCTGCTAAACCGCATCCTACAATAATATAATCTACTTTCATAAGTTTACAAAAATACTATTAATAAGTCGTTATTCCTGTTCTAACCAACAATAGCTTATAACAAGGGTTGGGCTTAAGAAAATTTACGTCAGTCTGTGGGTCAAATAAAAATTTTATCTAGT